>CANRLX010000096.1 GCA_947631615.1 uncultured Acetatifactor sp. | reverse complement strand
TTTTTTCCATGCAGCTGCCGTCTCCCCGGCATAAGATACCACGCCCCTTTCCTGGCACATTATATCACCGGATACCCGGCACAGTCAACATCAATACCCCGTACAGATGTTTTTATGCTTAATTCTCCATAGCGACACGCAGGTTTCCTTTCCGGGAAAAACGTGTTATATTTTATAGTGTCACTAAGCTTTATCCATCGCAACAGAGGTATCCTCCCATGACAGAACGCGCAAAAGAAGCCCTTCCCCTGTACTGGGGAGACCTGCCATATCATTCTCTTAACTATCACCTGAAGCAGACTTTCGGAGAAAAAGTCTACCGACTGTCTTTAAACGGCGGCATGACCTGTCCCAACCGGGACGGCACGATCGGGACCGGCGGCTGTATCTTCTGCAGCGCCGGCGGTTCCGGGGACTTTGCCGCCTCTGCCTCCCTGCCGGTCAGGGAACAGATCGCACAGGCCAAAGCACAGATCGCATCAAAGACAGACTGCCGCAGATTTATCGCTTACTTCCAGGCCTACACCAACACTTACGCGCCTGTCGAACGGCTGCGAATCCTTTTTTCAGAAGCAATTTCCCATCCCGACATCGCGGTGCTTTCCATCGCAACCCGGTGCGACTGTCTCCCTCCGCAGGTCCTTTCTCTGCTGACGGAACTGAATCGGATCAAACCCGTCTGGGTGGAGCTTGGCCTTCAGACCATGCACGAGAAAACGCGCAAAGCGATCCGAAGCGGTTTTACCCTCTCCCAATATGAAGAAGCTGTGGCTGCACTCCGCGCCCGCGGCATCGACGTGATCACCCACCTGATCCTGGGGCTCCCCGGAGAGGACCGGGATATGATGCGCGCTTCCGTCTCCTATGCGGCCTCCCTGCCCATACAGGGGATAAAGCTCCAGCTGCTCCATATACTGGAGGGTACAGAGCTGGGCGAACAATATAAACGAGGGGAATTTTCCCGGGACCTTGCCGGTTCCATCGCGGACTCGCCGGAAGCCTACTGCCGCTTTGTGGCGGAATGCGTCTCGCTTCTTCCGCCCGAGATGGTCATCCACCGGCTCACCGGCGACGGTCCGCGCCGCCTGCTGCTGTCCCCGCTCTGGAGTACAGACAAGAAGCATGTGCTAAACACCCTGAGACGAACCTTTACGGAACTTAACCTGTGGCAGGGAAAGAACTTCGCCCGGAATCCTTAAGGCGCCTGCTGTGATTGCGGCTGCCTTTTTATGTAACTCTCCCTCGGTCCCAGATAGGACTCCGGGAGCTTTGTTCCCTCCGGGTACAAAACGATCCTCTCCAGCACGACAGCGGGACTGACTGCATAAAACCGCAGAATGTTGTTCCCCTCATTGCACTGTACGACAGTTTCCGTCAGTTTGATATTCGCATACGCTTCCTCTGACCACTGTCTGCTTTGAAAAAACGGTTTGTCTTTCTCTTTGACCGTATTGATGATTTTCACATCGCTGTAATTGACAGATACGCCTATATCCTGTTTTGTCTCATAGACAACCGGTGTGGTTGCCGCCATATAAAATCTAACATGATACCTTCCGCTTTCCCTGGCATAAAAATGATATTCTACATATGGCCGCTCTTTGGCATCCGTGAAATCCGCCGTGACAGGGAACACTTTCACCGCGCTCCCCGTCCGTCCGTAAGGAGACAATATCTGAAACGCACCGCCCGCAGCTGCAACGCTTTTTTGAAAATGCGCCGCTTCCATGGCAATGCATCCATCGGATTCCATAAAAACCTCCCTTTCCATCCCGTTGTCATCCCGCGCCTTGACAAGAATAGTTGCCTTCCCATATCCGATATTTTCCACTGTAAATTCGCCCTCACCGTACCCGTTTATCCGCTCTTTATGAACTGTCAGGCACAGGTGCTCCGTCACGTCCACCGTCCCCTCGACAG
This sequence comes from uncultured Acetatifactor sp., assembly GCA_947631615.1. Taxonomy (GTDB): domain Bacteria; phylum Bacillota; class Clostridia; order Lachnospirales; family Lachnospiraceae; genus Acetatifactor. Next base: position 9,009 of record CANRLX010000096.1, on the reverse strand, counting down.
ACGAAAAATCAAGCCATGGGCATTGTGTTTGGATTCTGTAAGCAACAGGTTCTTTTCCAGCATTGGCAATTTCAAATTTTATTTCCCTCACATCAGGGCGCATCGCGTCTTCCCATATCTGCGGTTTATCCCGCCAGAAATCTCCCGTAAGATAATGTTCGTCGTCGCTGCGCACCAGGATCATTCGGGGCCGGCTGGCAGGGCGAACATAGATCCGCAGGGGATACTTGTTATCCTCCTCGCACCATGTGGTAAACCCAATGTGTTCCGACAATCCGAAACCGTAAAAATATCCGTGATCCACCTTCATATATGCATCCACTAATTTTTCATCCACCGCAAAACACCGTTCCACTTCATCAGCCAGAATATTCGCTTCTACACGGTTCTGTTCGGCATAGAGACGGTTTCTTCCTGCCAGGATCCACATCTTCATCAGATTTGCCGTACCACAGGCGGGGTAATACAAAAGTGAAATGTACGCCGCCAGATTTTCCGGAGGACATTTCCCCTTCCATTCCTCACACACCTTCAAAATCCGTTCCGCTGTGTCCAACACTTCCTGCGCTTCCCCGTAATGCACCGGATGATAAACCTGATCGTTCATCACTTCATGCTTACGCCTGGCAACCAGCCGCGTGTAATCCCACAGCACCCCGCAGGCATCCGTCAATTCCCGCCCGGACATAAAAGAGCCAAACTGCATGTCAATCCACTGCTTTGTATAGCGGGTGGTAATTGCCGCATCCTGTCCGCCCCATTTCTCCATATCATAGGCAAGATCCAAAAAGTACGAAAGCCCAAACTCCTGTGTCCCAATATCGCCGATATTCGTGACCCATATCTCGCGGACGCCGTACTCATAGGCAGCCGTCATCTGCTCCCACACCTTGGGAAGATACGTGGAGCCAATCCACTGGAAGGAATAGGCGCCGCCATGCATATCCATATGATAATACATCCCATACCCACCGTTATGCTCCCGCATTTTCGCAGTAGGCAGAGTTCTGGCGGACCCAAAATTATTATCGCTGAGTATCAGGGTAACGCCGTCCAGTTCAGGATCCTCCATCAGCCCCGGCGTTTCTTCGTCCCCATAAAAAAATCCCTCCACCTCCGTAAACAGCACAATCTGTCGCGGCACTGCATCCAGGTTTGGATTGACGGTCTCCCGGATCAGATCATTCTGCGTCTTTATCACTTTTCTGAGCAGTGCAATATTATCCTGCAGGGTACCGTTTCGCAGAATAGCCGTATCGTTTTCTCCACGCATTCCCAGGGTAATAACATTTTCAAATGAACGGTTGCGCATCAGACCGTCCCGCCAAAATCTGGTGATCCCTTCCGGATTTGCATTGAAATCCCATGCGTCGCCATACACAGAATGCGGTCCTCTTACCTTACTGTATTCCGCCCCGCTTCGCATACATGGTTCATGATGCGAGGTGCTCATCACAACGCCATATTCATCCGCCAGCTCAGCACTTTTCAATCCCGGCCCGTCTAAACTAAAATCTGAATTCCACATGGCAGGCCACAGGTAGTTACCTTTTAATCGCAGCAGAAGTTCAAAAATTCTCTCATAACACGCCGCGTTGATACCGCCGAAATGCTCCATGGCCCATGTGCCAAATGCCGGCCACTCATCATTGATAAAAAATCCCCGGTACTTTACTGATGGTTCTTTAGATATCAGGCAATCCTCATCCTTGATTATAATTTGTTTCCGTTTCCGCGGCAGGACATGATTCCAGCTGACAAGAGGAGAAACACCCATATGCTCGGACAAATGATACAACCCGTAAATCGTCCCTCTCTTATCGCTTCCCGCAATGACCAGGGCGCAGTCGATCCCCTGGATCGGATCAGTCACCACACTGAAAGAATAAACTTCCCATTTCCCACGAACTGCCGCAAAATCCAGCAGTCCCCTTTGCTCCAGACGATCAAGCAGCGGGCTTTTTCCCAGCGTACCGTAAATGACGGCAGTCTTTACCCTGTCTCCCTCTTTCCATGTGCCCGGATAAACGCCCGTAACCAATTTCATATCCTGTTTCACATTTCGGGCAGTTTTCACAACGCCGGAATCTGCGGTTTGCTCCTCCACAAACATCGTCCCGGCATCCATGATCATCTCTATCATCTTCCCTCTCCCTGCTGTTCCAAAATATATTTTTGTTGCTTTTTTCTGTATTCTATTGTATGATGTTTTCACATCATTTTTATTGCGTATTTTATTGATTATATTGCGCGAAATGGGAGTATGCTGTTGATATGGTAAATTCAGATTTGAATTACGAGCCCATTCCTGATCTAATATCCATGGCCAGAAAATCTTCCGTTGGCAATGTCAGTTTTTCCTACCATCGGCATGATGCCTGTGAGGTATTTTTATTTTTATCCGGAAATATTGATTTTTACATTGAACAGACCTGCTTTTCCCCCGCCCCCGGAAGCCTGATCCTCTTAAATCCTCAGGAAATGCATCGGGTGCAGAGCCTGGACAACGCCCCTTATGACAGGATCGTGATCAATCTTCAAAAAGAATATATGGATGCCCTGTCTCCGGACGGTTTTTCGCTTGCAAACTGCTTCTACGCCCGACCCATTGGACTGCAGAATGTCCGTGTACTTTCCCCCGATTCCTTAAATGAATTTTTATCCCTGTATGAACGACTGGAAGCCGGAATCTCATCGAAATGTTTTGGCAGCACAGTGATCCGCAACGCCTATGCTTCCCTTTTGCTGCTCCTGATCAATCGGGAATTTCAGTCGGATCCTTCTGTATGCCATAATGTGATGCCGCCGTACATTATCGGCAGTATGCAGTATATCTCCTCTCATTTGACAGAGTCCATACGCCTCTCCGTACTTGCAGAAAAGTATCATATCAGCGAATGCTACCTCAGCTCACAATTTAAGTCTCACACCGGTATGACCCTGCGTTCCTACCTTCTGGACCGAAAGATCAGCTGTGCAAAGCTTCTCCTTCAAAAAGGCGCAAGCGTTACGGAAGCATGCTATGGTTCTGGTTTTAACGACTACGCAAATTTCATCCGCAGTTTCAAAAAGAGCGTGGGAGTTTCCCCCGGAAAATTCCGGCAAATCAAAGGCTGATAATCGTATCCTTCAATAAAAAAACGGCGTCAAATTCATTGGCCGCGGTTATTCGCCAGAGTTGTATCAATACTACTGCAGCCGGCACAACCATTCCGCGAAACCATGTCCCAAGGGCACTAATAGCCTCCCGATCATTTTCTGCAGGTTTCTTTTGTTCATTCCGATCCCTTCGTACCTGTTTCTCCAAAATCTTCCTTTCTACCTTTCCAGCCCTCCACATCCCGGCAAACGCCTAACTCTACTGTCATGATCTGCTTTACCAGACTGGAAACCTCCTGTCAAATATCATTTTGTATTTCTTAATAGCTTTATGTTTTCCACAATATTAAAAATGGACTGCCCTCTGTATTTATCCTCGCCTTCTTCAATTTCTTCGTGAATCAGATTCGTCATAATTTCTGTAATTTTTGGATTATTTCTCCGCAGTTCTTCCACATACTGCTTCACCTCATCCTCTGCTGGTTTACCTGCGATCCTTCTTTATTTTCTGCCAGGGAATAAGTGATTACAAATTTAGGAAAATCCGCCAATACCTGCTTTATCGTTGTTTTGCGTTTTCCTTTGCATCGGTAATTCTTCTTATCATGTCCTTCTGCCAGCTTCCTGTCATAGAATTTCAGCATGATCTTTGTGATCTTCCTGCCCAGTTTGCAGACATAATCAAATATTTTTTGCTCCAATTCCTTGAAAGATACCAGATTTTCCTCTACAATAATACTCATCACACGATCTCCTTTACGTTTTTTTCTTCGAAGTTACTATCATAAAGAACTGTGTACGGCGATTCCTGTGGTTGACAATGAGAACAGGATGGTAGGCATCATCACAGTAGACGATATCGTGGAAATCCCGAAGGAGAAAACCACGGAAGATATGGAAAAATGGCGGCCATTATGCCCGGAGACAAACGGTATATGAAAACGAGCGTATAAGAAGCTTTCAAAAAACGATATGCAGATTATCGTTAGGCGAAACTGCATATAGGGATGTGCCGCGGGTGGTCTGGAAAGAGATGCGTTTGCCTGTCTGTGCGGTCTTTCGCTTGCAGCGGCAAATTTTGTAAAACTGATGCTTTTCGACAGGGTGGGCGTGGCTGTTTCTGTTACGGTCTATCTGACTTTAATCACAACGGTCCTGATGGCCATGCTGGTGGGAGGCCTTCTGCCCATAGGAACCAAAAGGCTGGGGTTTGACCCGGCGATCATGGTCAGTTCCTTTATTACCACGATCGTAGACGCGTTATCCCTGTTGGCGTATTTCAGGGTTGCAGCCTGGATCCCAGGACTGTAAGAGCCTTATGGCAAAAGGACAGTGCGTAAGAAAAGGAAGGAAGAAGGGGAAATGAGCAAAAGTTGTATTGAAGGCGGGAAGAGAGAAGGAGCCGAAAAGCCACGATATCCGCTGCGTTATCCGCACAAACTGGGAATCGGCGTGCTGCTTGTGCTGGCGACGCTGTTTTTGCTGCATCCACAGGCTTATAAAAAGGAATGGAAGGATGTGACGACGCTTTACTTCTCTTTTCTGCAGGCTGGGGATTATGTGCTGTACTATTCTCTATCGGAGCCTTCAGCTGCGGACGCCTCTGTCTGGGTCATGTCAGAGACAGCGGTGGATTCCGACAACCATGTAGGAATGGAATATGCCAGGCAGGCCCTTGCGCCGGGCGTCCAAAGCGGCAGCCTGACCTTTCATTTGGAGCAGGACGTCCGGGATGTGCAGATACTACAGGACTGCTGCGGAGAAGATGTGGTCTTTTCGGACGTCAAAATACAAAGCGTGCAGCTGCTGTGCACGGATTCCTATCTGATGAGTCTGTTGTGCTTCGGCTCGGCCTTAGGTCTGGCTTTCCTGGGGCGGTATGTCTCCCCAAAGAAATATAAAATGCCGCTTTGGGCGGTCGGCTTTGGCCTGCTGGCCAGTCTGCCCATGGCGAACGATCTTCTGATCGAAACCATGCCGGATACCGGTTTTCACCTTGCACGTCTGGAAGCCGTCTATCAGGGACTGCGTGCCGGGGAGTTCCCCGTCCGTATCGGCTCTGTCCAGATGAGCGGTTACGGCAGCCTGTCCGCCATTATGTACCCGCAGCTTTTCCTGTATCCGGCGGCGCTTCTGCGTTTTTTGCGGGTTTCGCTTCTGACCTGTTATAAGCTTTTGACGATGGGGCTGAATGTGGGAAGCGCTCTTTTGGCTTATTATGCCGTAAAGCATGTGTGTGGATCGGAAAAGACGGGTCTGGCCGCCAGCTTTTTATATGCTTTTTCCGCCTATCGCTTGATCGACGTCTATCAGCGGGGAGCCTTGGGCGAAAGCCTCGCCATGACGTTTTTGCCCCTGATTCTTTGGGGCATTTATGAGGTCCTCTGGGGAAATTACCGAAAATGGCCACTGCTTGCCCTGGGCGTATCCGCAGTGTTGCAGTCTCATGTGTTGTCCATGGAAATGTGTCTGGTGTTTCTTGTGGCGGCGGTGATCCTAAGATGCCTGCAGAGGGAGCGCGGGCGGCTGGGGCCTCGGATCCTGGCGGGTATAAAGGCGGCGGCGCTTACGATTTTGCTGAACGCTTCGTTCCTGATCCCCTTTCTTTATTTCTGTGGGGAGGATCTGCAGTGCTTCCACATGCCTAACGAGCTGCCACAGTCGCTGCTGTATTTCAATCAAATGTTTTTCAGCTTCCCGCACGCCGACGGTTCAAGCCAAAACCTGGGTAACCTTGCAGGAGAAATGCCGCTTACGGTGGGCGGCGTGCTGTTCCTTGGCGTTTTGCTTTTTACAGCCATGGCCTCTGGCGCGATGTACCAGGACGGCGTCTGTGCGGAAAAAACGGACGCCAAAAAAGAAACTTCCCAGGAAGTGCGTGTGGGAACCTGTTGTCTTGCTTTCGGTCTGGCAGCGTTATTTTTGACCTCGTGGATTTTTCCCTGGGAAACGCTGTCGCGCATTCCGTTGTTTGACGCCATTGCCTGTTCGCTGCAGTTCGCGTGGCGTTTCCTGGGTCCCGCTAGCCTTTTTTTGTGCGTTGTGACGGCTGTGGGACTGAAGCTTTTTGAGGAGAGGGGGCAGGGAAGAAAATGGATTTACGGCTGCGCGGTTCTGCTGACCTTTTTAAGCGTCAGCTATTTCTTTGAAATGTCGGCCCGTGAGGCCGTGCAGACCAACGATAAAATGGCGGTGAATGGTTCCGATCTAACAGACAGTCTCTATATGTATTATAACCAAAAAAGCTTTAAGGCTCATCATCTGGATTCCAGATACCAGATCCCGCAGATGCACTCCGCCGGGGCATCTGCTACATATACGGACCTGCGGCGCCAGGGCGCCGGTTTGAGCGTGGATGTCACACCGGACGCTGGGACCGAGGCTGTTCTGATTTTCCCGCTTTATTATTATCCCGGCTATAGGATAACCATAAACGGAGAAGTTGTGGAAGGGTATGATTATGACACACTACTGGCCTGCGATATGCCGGTGGAACAGGCGAGAGTAGAGGTGCGTTATAGTGGACCTGCGGTTTTTCGCGCAGGAGACCTGATCTCCCTGGGCACGATAATCACCTGCGTTATATTTACCGCTTTGAAGAGGCGGAAAAATAACCGTTTCCGTTTATAGCAATCTTTGTTGCAATAATGAAGAACGGCAAAATCCTGGCGTAGTTAGAGAAAAGAGTGTGGAGGTAACGGCAATGAGGTGTTTTTTGAAGCAAAAGCAGAATCAGCTTAACAAGTGACACTTCTTTTCATGTAGTAATCCAACATAGGGATTATCCCAAAGTCCGCCAACCATAAGTGTTACAAAAAAGCTTTACCACAACAGATCTCAGGATCTCTCGATACCTGGTCATAACGATGGCCTCCTTTGAATGTATTTGCACCTTGTTATGGTGCGTGGATACATTCTAAAGGATATATGTTATCAGTTTCCATCTCCGGAATGACGGTTTCCTTAAAAACGGACTTGCGGTTTCCTATCGCCGGACAGGCAGGACAGAAAGCCGAATTATTCAGTAACCAAACACTTTTATTTGGAAGCCATCTTATATACATCTTCCTCCAGCGCTTTCCTGCGGCGATGTTCATGTGCTATTTCTTCCTGAATCTGGTCCATACGTCTAAAGATATCCAGTATGACTTCCTGTTCATTTTCAGGCTGCAAGTCCATTTCCTGCTGTTCCCGCTTTTTAATTTCTTTTCTGAAAAGCGTTTTGAAAAGAACCCTTACGGCAGGCTGTATGAAAAACAACTGTGTAAAAAACGCAAACGGGAAGTTAAAGCAGACCAGTTTTAACCAATTTGCCAGCAATGTAATCACACGAAAGCCCGTATAGTATGGATAATAGAGAAATGCGGCAATCAAGCTCATCGCGGGACACATAATACCGACCGTTGCACATATGATCGCCGTTTCAAATATCATCGGATGGTTCTTGGCCGGATTAAATATCCTGCTTGCCAGTTTAAAGGAAGCGGGGCTTCCAACAAGATTTTCCAGTAAATATGCAAGGCAGAACTCAATAAGGATGCACGCCCAAAGAGGCAGATATGTCCCACACATATAAACTCCTCCCTGTTTGTTCAGTGCCTCAATGACGCCTGTGGTCTGGTTTATTTCCATCAGGACACTTCCGTTTACTACATACAAACTGTAAAACACATAAGCATGTACCGTTATCACGACTGTGATAAACGCATACACCATTCTTTGAAATTGATTCCTTGGCATAATAAATTTTCTCCTCCTGTTTGGACGCAAAAAAACACACATAGCAGCCTGACGCCGTAAAACATACTCTGTAATCAGATTTACGTGCCAAGCACTACATGTGTCATTATGCGCAGTATTCATTTTTTCACTTGACAGGATACCACAGTTTGTTCTGAAATGCAAGCGGTTTCGTCAGCGGGCAGCGGCAAAGAATCCTTTTTCACACTTATATCTCTTAGCCCAATTTCCGGAAAATTTTCGTTTAATTTTTTATCTATTCCCAAATCCACACGCATGATCTTTAGTAAGTTACAATACTTCTTATTTTGTTCTTCTCCGTCTGAATTTCCCCATGTATCAATATATTCATTCAATGACTTAACAACTTCAGCACTACCTGTAATGCTAATTAAATTGATACGATTCTTCAGCATATCTAATTCATTATCATCATTTTGATTTTTCAGCACTTTACCAAACAAAGAAATTAATTCCACATATAACTCTTGCTTTTGTTCACGTAAATTTTCTGCTCTTTCGCTTTTTTGTTCACTACGCTTTTCTATCAATGTAGGCACAATTGCAATTAGAGCTCCTACAACGATAGGAACACAATTTTGTAAAATTTCCATCATACAATCCCTCCATAAACAAAAATTTGCATTATCTTATATTGATGTATTCTCAATAACTTACTTTCGTGTCCTAAATAATTTGTTTTAATTTCGTTTAAAATCTGCTTCTATTTTACCCCATTTGCCCATTCTATTTTAGCTTATTGATTTTTGTTGCAAAAGTGTTGCCATGTTCCAATTATAATTACTCTCAACAGCAGAGTCAACCATTCCCACTTCTTTTCACACTTCTAGCTAATTCCTCCGTCGGGTTTTGGTATCTCTCCCCTACAGACTGGCTGTGGCTTATATTTCTTTGTCTGTAGCTGTTCCCTGATGTTCTCGCCATTTTCCGAAAGGTATTAGCCAAGTTCTTCCATGTTCACACCATCCACACCTGCCGCCCCCTTGTCCCTTACGACTTGCAGATATGCGGCATTGAGATGATTTCTGCTTACTATCTGCTATATAAGTGAATGATGTTCACTTTAACTACTTAGTGTGTGCTGATTAAGCCATTTTCAAGTCTAACCAGGCAGGTGTTAACCCTAAAATTTCATACAGGTGAAACAAG
>CANRLX010000095.1 GCA_947631615.1 uncultured Acetatifactor sp. | reverse complement strand
AAAATCGCCCGCGTCTGGGGGTGCTGTTGTTGTGCCCTTTTCTCGGTGCTGCCAATTACCCGCAAGCTTCAAACTTTTCTTTCGGATAATTCTCCTGCGTGAGCACAACCGTAATCTTATCCGTCTCCAAGGAAACGGTTCGTTTTCCAACATTGACGAGCTGAAAATATACGCATCCATCCGTCACCTGATCGTCCTGGTTGACAATCTTGATCCGAAGCCTGATGTCACCATCTATTCGGGCGCATTCACGCCGGATCGCCTCGCAGATGTTCTGGGCGAAAACGGACTTTATTCCCTTGAACTGCTGCTGTAGCTCGGTATATTTCTCGTACCGTTCCTCGTTGGGGCATTCCGGCAGGAAGAACCTGCTGCAGGGCTGAAGGATGCGCTTATCCAGCTCGGCAAAATCCTCCAGGCTGCCGGTCACCCGCAGGAAATCTTTGATGGCCTCCACATGCTCCACCCAGCTTCGCAGTGAGATGTCTTTGTAAAGGATCTCCCTGAAGCGGTCCTTGAGAAGAGCGAACTTCTCCGAAGAGACGCCGCTACCTTCGTCGTCATTGTAGATATTCCCCTCAAATAATTCTGCGGCGATTCGGAGCTGTTCATCGGCGGGCAGGCCGATCTCCGTCTCAAGGGCCTGCAATCCTATTTCTAGCAAAAACGTAGCCTTTGACGGAAAGTCCCGTCCGCCGGAAGGGTAATCGTATAGTAGCGTCAGCCCCGCCTGGAGCCGTTCTTCGAGCGGGAGCATCTTATTCTGGACCAGCTCATACAGAGCCTCCGGTTTTTCGCCGGCACGCATCTCCTTCGTAATGGCATAGCGATCCTGCAGGGAGCGGACGAAGGTGTACTCGACCTGTCTGCCCGCCTGCATTATACTGCTGTCCGAAGCGCTGTCGTCCGGAACGAAACGGTCGGCGCTTCCATACGCGTACTCATACATCCGTTCCGCTTCCTGCACCCACTGGGCGGGGATACCTTTTCTCACGTCCCCAGAGGACAGTATCTCCTTTGCTCTCTCTCGCTCATTCTGCAGGCACAGCCGGAAAGCAGAGAGATACAGATACGCGTTCTCTGTACGTCCATCCTCCTTTTGGGCGAAATACGCCGAACAACACTCGAACCGTCTGAGCAACTCACCTGTGAACACGGTATCCTTCCGCCTAGACAATATCCATATCCGAAGTCTCTTGATAACCTGGAACTGAAATTGCCTGGAATATAAGATGGGCACTAGGATTGGTGTGCACTGCGTGAAGATGTCCGGCCCTAAATTCCCAAACACCTCTGTCACGCAGTATGACGGTGTCTTTTGCAGCGCAGCGCCATAGACCCTCCTGAAATCGGGAGAGTCAGCAAAACCGGCGTCCTTCAGGGCGGTCACTGCATCGTACAGAAAGGCCGAAAGCGTGTTCGCAACAGCCAGCGCTTTCTCATATCTGCCCTGTCTGATATCGTCTTCAAACCGCATGTAAAAGCCCAGAGCGGCATTGCGGTAATCCAGCTTTTCCACGATCCTTCTAATCCTTGCAGGATCGTCCACACAGATCAGCGCGTCCGCACAGTCGCGGAGAAAAGGTGGGAGCTGCCCGACCATCAGCGCGGCCAGGAAGTATTTCTTCGTATACATGTCAATCCCGGCAGAGGCCATGAATGCCGTCACATCTTCCTTGAACGGCTGATACAAATCAAGGAACACATTCGTATAGTGACCGTACTTCTCCATCGCGGAGATGATAAAGGCGTCGTCATAATCGTCTGTCGCGCTTGTGATGACGATATTGAGGAGTAGCTTCAGGTACCGCCATTTTTTGTAGAAGAAATCGTATGTGATGTTCCACTCAAGCTGTGCCAGATAGGAGGTACGCAAAAAGGCCAAATAGGCATAGAACATCCGCTCATCCCGGAGTGCGATGTTCTCAAAAGCAAACTCCTCCGAAAGATATATGTCCTCGTTGTAAAAGACGCTGAACACGTAGGAATATACGATCAATTTGTGCGTGGTATCCATACAGTTCCTGTCAAAAGAGATCAGTCCGTCCTTTTCAGGATATGTAACGAGAATGGAAGCGCAGTCCCGCTTAAACCGCTGGACGTCATATTCATCTTTGAAAAGAGCGGGCTGTTGGAGCAGCAGAAGTTCATCCTCGGAAATAATAGTCCTCAGCAGCTTCAGCATCTCCGCATCCCGAAAGCTCAGATCGCTCCACGCACCGTTGTTCAGCAGGTCTATCGTCTCCCTGCGATATTCCCCCAACAGATAATTCCGGCAGAGCTTCGAGAAAACGTACTTCTTGTTCAAACCGCTTTGGGCCAGCCAGACCAGATCGTTCATATCCAGGTCAAATGCAACCAAGATATTATAATACTCGTTTTTCCCGGTCTCTTTGTAAAGGTCAAGAATATACGTTTTGAACTCAGACAGGGATCTCCTGTAAGTGTCGATCCAGGGATTATTGCTGAACAGTCTTTCGACCGCCTCCTTCTTTTCAAGGAGCCGGGAGAGCTTAACACAGAGCGCCGTATCATTCGTCCCCCTAACGTAAGAATAAATGTACGGCAGCAAATTATAAGGAAGCTCATTCGCTTCACAGTGCTCAAGCACCATCTCCAGAGCGGCCCGGGAATTTATCAGGGAATAATCCGCAAACAATTTCTTGGAAACAGCTTCACAGACGACGATCATCCATGCGTTCAGTTCAATGCGCTTTGAAATATGCCCCAGAAAGGCGCTCCATACTTTCTCGTTCATGGGTTGTGTGATCAAACGATCGTAGGAGAACGCAAAGGCGTGTCTGGGCTTATAATCCCTGTATTCGGGGATTGAAATGCGCTGTGCCCATTGGAAAAAATCGATCAAATCCGTGACATCAAGGGCATAAAAAGCCTGTTCAACAACATCATAGTGGTTTTGCGCGTAGAGATTTATGGTGCGGAACTGCTTTCTAATCTGGGCATACAGTCTTGTATAGCCCTTTTCACCCCGCAACCGGAAGATCTGATACAAATAATTGACTTTGATATATTCATGGCGGTGACAGTACAACGCCATCAGCGAATTCACGATATGCAGACTCGTGCCAAGATTATTGCCGATTCGTTCCATCAGCAGCGATATGGCCTGTTCGACGGTAAATTCCGGGCCAAACATTAGAAACGCCTGTTTGGATAGCATGTTGTTCCGAAAGTTTTCGGCCATGACCCGCGTCAAACGGTCATCCCGCTCATCTTCGGAGATTGTCGCACATTCCCGTAGATATACAGCCGCTTCCCCATAGCGCCGGAGCTGTATCAATGCGGTAATAAACGCGTCGATATATTTTTCCCGATCCGTTTCCCTGACCGCACCGACCGAAAACTTTGCGAAAACGCGGACATAAGCATCATAAGCGTTCTTAATAATAAGCTCGTCAAGAATGGTCTGCATCCCGTCTGCCGCACATCCTGGTAGGCGCTCTTTGCAAAACCAGTTGGCATAATCAGCCTGCAGCTTCGCCCAATGCTGATGGTCAAATTTGAAGAGCAAAAGGAGCTGCGTGAAATCAGATTCATTCTGTGCAGTGATCTCGCCCAGTTCAAGCCGCACTTTCTGATAGAAGCTGTCGGAAAACTCTTCTCTCTTTGCCAGATCCTCCTGGGTTTCCGGCGGGATCTTGTTTTCACTGATGTCGTACAAGGTGACATTCATTATGTACGATGCCAGCGCGTACATCTGCGGGACGGCCTCCGTCATACTACAGACAAGCTTGTACGAACGCAGCAGCTGCTGTTGTTTTTGCAGTTTTGTAAAATCCGCCCTGAAGTGATATCGGATGACCTCATCAAGGGAACAATGGCTGTCATAGATGCAGATCCACGACAGCAGCTTCAGAAAGTATTCGGGAAGAACCTCCTCTTCCACATACTTTTCCCAGACACATGCAACGATTTTCTGGAACAACTGGATACTAGCGTTTGTATTCAGAAGCCCGACGCTATCGCTCTCCTGCCAGAGTTCAGGCTGAAAATACAGTGCCAGAAGTCTGCGCTCCACAGCTGTCCGCCCAGGGTCCACCAACGGCATAACTATTTTAAGTTCCTCCATGCCGTTGCAGTCCACGTATGTTGAGACAATATTTGTGATGACATTGGATGGCACCTTGATGTACTGAGCATATTTAAATATGACACGCAACAGTTCTGTAAAATAATAATACTTTCTCTTGGATCCCGCGATTCTCGTATACACCGAAGTCCTTTTCAGGTCCTTTACAGTCTGACAGTATTCAGAGATACAACTATTAACCTCTGCGCTTGTTCTATTGGCAAAAAATTTTAGCACACACATATGAGGATACAGGCGGTCGCAGCTATCGGCAAAGCGCGTTATCAGCCCCGCATAATTGTTATTTAACTTGTGCGGATTTGCCCGCCCCATGCTATCCAAGGCTCTGGCAGCTATTCCCCTGTCAGCGGGCCAAGATAAACTCGCCAGGGAGGATTCTGTATACGATAATAAAATCTCATCGCTGAAGTTGCTGGATCTCTTCCACTTTTTTATAAAATCGGCCGTCGTCGGAGCGCTTATCAATTCTTTCTGAAACAGAGTTAATTTGATCTGTTCTGTCTCTTCAGGAAATAGCAACCTTGCAGCACAGGTCAGGGCCTTTTCCTGATACTCTGTCGGAAGAGCACAGAAGGAATACTTTGCAAAGGCTTCCGAGGAGAGAAACCCGATGTGTTCTCCTGCGTCAAACAGCCGGTCCAATTCTACCAGGTCATTGTTCTGTTCCAAGGTTATATGCAGGTTGGAGGTGTTTTCCCGTTCCTCTGTATCGTTATTATCGCCGGATTGTATGGCAGAGTCTCCCTTATTCACGCTGGCTTCCTTGAATTGTTCAGTGTCTGTCATCAGGTCTTGGAACTGGTATAGAACGCCTTCATCCCGGATTGTGAGCTGAATACAGGTATTATGGGGGAAAGCCTTCAAGACCCGAATCGGGATTGCGTAATCAAATTTTGGGTGCAGAATGCCTGTCTTTGGGTCGACGGAGGTCCCACTAACTGCATAACGTACAAGATAGATGTTTTCCCTTACGTCAAAAGACATTTCTTCAGGCAATACGGATGCATAGTGCAGATTAAAAATGACAGAATTGCTGTTTCTGTCCGCACGATTGTTCCTATAGCCGGTGTTGATAAACCCGTTTCTGCCATTGTGCCAACTAATCACACCATATCGCAGTTCTTTTTCGTGTCCGATACCATCATTGGCAGGGAACTCATCGTATGTATATAGAACTTCCTTCATATCTTTTCTCCTCCTATATCATAGTCTAAACTGTTCCCACTCCGCAGATCAAATCATATTGCCGCTGGAATTCTGAACGGTATTTTGAGAAAGAGGGGGCAATAGACTCCGGCTTTCTGTCAATGCCTTTAACGTCCAGCAGAAAATGCGTGTAGATAATATTTGCGGCAGGAAGTTGGATCTCTTCCGCGCTGTCCGAATGTAAGTAATCATAATCTCTCTTCGCGCGCATCGGTGTGACTGCAATGGATGTAAAGCTGTGGCATTCCCTCGTCAAGAGGTAGTTCAAAAGGTCGCTCTCCGTCACAGAGAGTGCATCCTGCTCATGGGTGGCCCGTACATCGCCGATGGCGTCATATATCTTCTTCAGCTTATCCAGCAGCGTCTCCGTATACAGTAGCTTGAAGCAATACTTTCTGCTCAATCCCCTGTCGCTCTGCGAGTGGGTCCTGGAATACAGTTGCTCTACTAGCGAGAGAAGAGTCAGGATATAGTTTTCATATGTATCCGAGGCCATGACGCCTTCATCAACCCGCTTGGGTGATCCCTGCTCTGCAACAGAATCTATGTCTACCAAAGAGGCCTTGTCATAACACTCGACATCCACCTTCCGCACATAAACAGTAGTCCCATGCTCCTTCATCTTGGTCTTGATCCACGTCTGCCCGCCGTCAGATACTCTCCCCAGGATTCGCCGCTTCATCTTCTCTTTCAGGCATGCATCCGATATGACGGCGTCTTCTCTTGGTTCCAGATATACCGGTATGGCAGACTTTTGAACGATGATGTAATCATGGGGCATCCTATTCTGGATATCACTGTAGGAGCTATAGACCTTTCGGAAATAGTACGAGTTGAAATAGTTCATAAAGGGCGGCGGGTCGAGCGCATCCCCATAGGTATCCGAATAACTGTCCAATGCCTGCGGTATCGCGTCCAGAAGGATCTCTTCCAGGAACTCCTGTCCCGTTTCATACTGGCCTGACGGGGCAAAGTTCATATATCCGCGGATCGCTTTCGCACGGAAGAGCATTTGGCGCATTTCCCACAGCAACAGCCATATTTTCTCCCGGGTAACGATGCTCTGGCCATGTTTCACGTACTCTGTCGCCAGTTCATCGATCGTTTGTTTCGAAGCAGGAAAAACTTCACAAGTCATCGCTCATTCCCCGTCTTTGATGCGCGTATTCATAGCCAGAATACTTTCTATCGTTTCCATAGGATTCTTGTTCCGGCTCTTGGCAAGCTCATTCACGATTTGATCCATCAGAAACAGAGACGTGATGTCAAAGATCCTTCTGCCAAAGGGATGTCCGTCACGGAAGTCCATGGAACCATAGACCAAGCAGTCCACCGTGCAGTCCTTACAGACCCTATAGCCATAGTTCATGGCCATCATCATAATAATTGGCAGGCATTTTGACCCAAAGGTTATATCTACCAACAGCGTGTCCCCGTCTGAGATGAGCCCAATCAGTGTTTTGAACGTGTTCAGGTGGGTCTCAATCGTTTCATTAAAGGAGATGCCGATCTTGCTGACAGAGCAGGACGCCCCGCGCTGTTGGCAGAGCTCATAAATCTTGCGCTCCATTTCCAGGTAATTTTCCGAGGCGTTCTTATGGCCATCCGTCGTCAAAACGTGGACCTCTATCGCCTCACCGGCATCCACATAGCCGTGGATCAGCGGCAGTACAGGAAAGCACGTAGGCACGTCATACTGCAGTCTGTCATTGTTGGTCGCCTGGTAGGCGAGATCACCGGGCTCGACGTGCTGCAGCGGAGCAATCGTCAAGATTTTTTCAAATCAAAGACTCCTTTTGAAAACAAGATTAAGATAGGGTAATTTTACAAGAATACAGTCGCGATGTCAATAGACACAGTCGCCTTCACAGCAGCTTCGACCATCTTTTGACTCAACTGGATATCTGGCGACCGAAGTTCCACCGGCTCATCCATCTCCACGAACAAGAACCGTCGCAGCCCCGAAATGCTCACAGGTCACAGAAACAACAGCACCGCCAGCAGGGCGACAGATATCTGGATGACATAGTTGACTACGCCGTATCTCAGGTACTGCAGCATACCCCAGGAGATGGTTCTTCCGTCCTCGTCTATAAGGCAGGCACCGTTCACTTTCCCGGAGAGGATGAACCCGGCCGTCGCAGACCACATGAACATGCTGCTGCCGGCGCAGATCGCCGCCGCGTAAGCCACCGCAATCCACTCCGCCTGGGTGCACAGAGGACCGTTGCAAAGGTCGATGATCACTGGCATCATGGCGGCGGCTGCTGGACCAGCTGAGAAAACACCGGCAACCACGGATGTAATCAGCATCAGGGCCATCGCCAACAGCTTCGGATCGCGGATGCTCGTCTGGAGGAAAACGGCCAAAGTCTCCAGCACACCTGTCTGGCTGACAACCGCTGCGAAGAAAAGGAAGGATGCGATGGTAAGCAGCGCTTTCAGGTCCATTTTCTGCTCCACCTTGAGCTTCTTCAGGGAGCAGACCATCATTGCGAGGCCATAGCCGAGAACTGCCACAATCTCCGGCGGCAGTACGTCCTGCGGTAAGAAGCACCAAGCGGCGAACATTCCCGCAAACACCACGGGCAGCCACTTTAGGACATCGTAGCGCACCTCGATGTTCTTGTACTGGCTCTTCAGGTTCGCAACGGCTAGCCAGCGCACGGCGCCGTCATCCCTTTCCCGCTTGACACGGGAGCCCCACACGGCAATCAGCGCCGCCGACATCAGCGCGAACAGCGGAAAGGCGCGCGTCAAATAGCTGAGGAAGGTGGTTATCCCGC
This sequence comes from uncultured Acetatifactor sp., assembly GCA_947631615.1. Lineage (GTDB taxonomy): Bacteria > Bacillota > Clostridia > Lachnospirales > Lachnospiraceae > Acetatifactor. Next base: position 3,110 of record CANRLX010000095.1, on the reverse strand, counting down.
TCGTCATGATTATGATAGCCGGGAAGTCTCCGATTGGACTGGCAGCGCCTCCCGTATTTGACAGGGCGAGAATAGAAGCAAAGAACACGCATATATAGTGCCGATCCACTTCCAGAGCTTTCAGCAAAACGAAGATAACCGGCAGGATCATCATGACAGCGGTGATGTTGTTCAGGCAGGAGGAGATGAGGAACATCATGCCGCCAAAGAGCATCAAGCACAGCCGTTTCCGGCCCTTGGCCATGTCCGCGATCCGGATGGCCAGTATCTGCATGATCCCCGTCTCGGTGATGAGGTTCGTGAACAGCTCCATGATGACCAAGATCGCCAGCACGTCATACGAGTAGCTCTTCATCACGTCCCGCACGGGGATCCTGAATGTCAGGGCCAGCCCGGTCCCGCACAGGAACATTGACGCGATGAGAAGCAGTGAACCGCAGCCTTTCAGCCCCTTCTGCGCGGAACGCTCACCTCTGCATGTCCTCTCACTGCAGGCAGCCCTCCGGACACCGGCCGCTGCCGTTACCGTTGTAGTCATTCTCCATCCCTCCATATCCATTTAAATCTGTTTGACGGGATCTCTAGCCAACCGTCATACCGAATTCCTTCCTCAAGCTCTGCGTAAGGGACGAACACGGTCTTGCCGTAGAAGCCCCCGGTGTAGTGTTCGATCATCCTGTACGTCTCTGGAGCACCATCGTCCTGCCCCCCGCCAGGTACCCGCATGCCACGATAATCCCGTTGCCCGGATAGAACCCCTCCGGGAAGAACGGTTCTTCCAGAAGAGACGTATCCATCCGCTTTGGAAGATTGCTCCTTAGTCTTGCCCGGACTCCTTCCCGCATATCACAGGGGACTAGGATCATCGCTTTCTGCCGGGGGTCCAGAAGAGTGAGCCGCTCGATAAGGGCGATCTCCGGCGTCAGAAACATGTATATGCTCTTCCCAAACGACTTCAGCCAGTCGGCGATTCTCTCGACGTTACCCACTGTATCGGCCGGCGGCAGGGGCATCGACACCCCTGCCGCCGCCTTCACGGCGTCGTTGTCCAGCACCGCAGTCAGATTTTGGCTCACCTCAAAGAGGCCTGTCTCCCGCGCGGTCCGAAGCAGTTCCATCTCAAACACCTCCCTTTCGTCTCTGCTCAAGGTACGCGAGCAGGCGTGAAAGCACCGCGATCTCATATGGGGAGTCCCGGAGCACACGGATGAAATCCTGGCCGCTGTCCCCGTAGAGCCCGCCATACACCGCTTCGGTCTCCTGCCCCATACCGGGCACCCCAAATCTGGTGGGGTTCATGTTGTCCTTCATTCAGATTACCTCCGTTTCGATCATATGCAAGATCTGAAGCGCCAGGATTTGGATCTCAGGCGGGGCGCCGCCGAGGATATCTGCCGCTGCCCCGACCGTGTCCTCATCGCCGAAAACATCCTGAAACACGGCCATGTCTTTATCATCCAGCTCGAACTGGACCATCTGCCGCCGCATGTGAGGAGGCACAGTAGGCATTGGACGCCGGAGAGGCTCCAACTCGTGGTGGTGCCTTGCCATCTCAGGGACCTTCATGCCGGAAAAGACCCCCTCATTATAGTTTCCGTTGGTATTGAGCATTGCCATGATATTTACCTTCCTTTCTCGTCGTTCAGCTGCCACTCTGTTACGCAACCAACTTTTCCGGGGCGACAGCGATCTGGTTGTTGACGAGAATGACCTCGTCACAACGCTTCACCACGTTTTTGTCATGGGAGATGTAGACAATACCGGCGCTAATCGCCTTGGCGTATGTTTCAACGTGGTCCAAGACTTCCTCCACTGTGGCCGCGTCCAGGTTGGCCGTGCTCTCGTCGAAGACATATAGCCTGGGCCGACGGAGAAACGCTCTCGCAATGGAGAGCCGCTGGCATTCACCGCCGGAGAGCCCGCTGCCGCCCTCGCCGATGCGGTACTCCAGTACGTTGGCGCTGCCGCAGGCCGCGGCGGTTGTCTGCTTGCTGAGCTTGTCCTCGAGCACGCCCAGCAGACAAGCCTGATCCAGCGCGTTCAGAAGCTCCTCCTCCGTCACGGACTGATTCAGGCCGTAAACAAGGTTCTCGCGGATGCTGCCGGCGAAGAAGAAAGACTGCTGCGGCAGATAGAACAACTGATCGGTCAGCTCCTTCTGGCTGTAGGTCCCCAGATCCCGGCCAAACACCGTGATCTTGCCGGATGTGTACGGGTAATACCGTGTCAGGCCGCGAATCATTGTGGTCTTTCCGCATCCGGACGCGCCCTTCAGCGCCACGACCTTCCCGCCGGGGATACGGAGATCGTCGTACCGGGCCAGGGACTTGTCCCTTTCGGGGTTGGTAATCACAACGTCGTGGAGCACGATTTCGGGATCCTTCGCCTTGGCGGGGGCATATGGGATGGAAAACACAGGATCCTCGCCATAGACCGCAACATCTGTCAACACCTTCGCCTTATCGACGGAGGACGCCGTCTCATCCATGAAGCGATAGACCTCATCGATGGGCTTGATCAACTGCTGGAACAGCAGGCAGACAGTGATGACGGCTCCGGACACCATCCGCCCCGCCGCGATCATCCAGACGGATGCCAGCAGAATGATGACCTGGAAGACGATCTTGCACATCTGCTTCATGCAGTCGAATGTACCCATATGCCGGTGATGCCTGCGCTCAGTGGCACTGATTCGGAAGATTGCCGGGTGGAGGCGGTTCTTCTCATAGGTTTCGGCGTTCATCCCGCGGATCAACTCCAGGTTGTTGATGGACTGGCAGATCTGTCCGTCCAGAGCGTTCTTCTGCCGGATGATATCTTCACGGATCCCGTTCTGGGAGTGGATCTGCAGCGCGGAAATAAAGATCGTCGAAACCAAGTATGTAAGCATAATACGCCTTATCCATGTCCTCCTGGTTGTGCAGGATCAGCCCGCCGCACAGGCATGGATGGCCGTTCCGGTACTCCCGGAAAAAGAAGGAATAGGGCGTGAAATCGTTGTAGAGACGGATTTCCTCTGTGTCGGGCCAGTTGAAGTTCCTGTCCAGCGCCTTGCCCAGCTTATGCCGGATTCGCCGGCTGCCGACAGCGGCTTTCAGGTTTTGCCTGTT
>CANRLX010000094.1 GCA_947631615.1 uncultured Acetatifactor sp. | reverse complement strand
TTCCAGCACCTTGCGGTGGAGGTTCCCGGTGAGGAAAGCCGTACCGAGTGGTGCGAAGCCGTGACGGATGAGGTCTACGGAAAACTGGATTGAAGCGGATGGAAGGGTAAGATTAGGATGAAGAAGCTGTTGATCGTTTACTACTCGTGGTCGAACGGGAACACGAGAAAAATTGCAGAACGGCTGCAAAAAGCAACGGGCGCTGATATTGCAGAGCTTAAAACAGTTGTGCCGTATACGGGCAGCCATCAGGATGTGGTCGATCAGGGACAGCGGGAGGCTGAGAGCGGTTTCCAGCCAAACATTGAACCGCTCCCGTATTCCATCTCCGACTATGATGTGATTGCCGTCGGAACGCCGACATGGTGGTACACGATGGCTCCCGCTGTTTTGACTTTTCTGAACAGTCAGGACTGGGCGGGAAAAACGGTCGTCCCGTTTATGACGAACGGTGGATGGCCCGGTCATGTGATCAGGGATATGCAGAAGGCCTGCAAGGGAGCGAAGTCGGTCTGCGAAATGCAGATACAGTTTGATTCTTCAGGCGGCGATCATATGGAAACGCCGGATCAAAAGGTCAGCGATTGGATCGAAAGTGTAGAAAGGTTAATACACCCCGTACCGTTTTTTCATTTTTAGGCATAAAAGGCGGACAGGCGGCGGCAAGGAGCGTACATATGCTGTGCGCTTATTGGGGATTTGTATTCCTGTCATTGCATCTTGGGCTGCACTGGCGCGTGATCATGGGCATGGTGGGGAACCGCTTGCCCTGTTCCTGCTGGACTATGCTGCGATTATGGCCCTGTTCGTGTTTGTTGGGTATTACTTTTCCGTCCTATACGGTTTCTTATGCAGTTCGACTTATCATAATTAGTAAACGTCCGCGAAGCGGATTTGACGATACTATGGCTTAAAGTCTATGTTAATTTGTGTTGCTTGCCGCAATGGGTTTTCTTCTGCATAATGGTGGGGAAAGGAGGGATCACTTATGTTAAGTGAAAACATCAAAGCAATCAGAAAATCCAAAGGGCTTTCGCAAGAAGAACTTGCGGTCAAGCTGCATGTGGTAAGGCAAACAATATCAAAATGGGAGCAAGGCTTATCGGTTCCAGATGCCGCTATGTTGATTTCCCTATCGGAGGTATTTGAGACGTCTGTAAGTACATTGCTTGGAGAAACGGTTGCAGAGCCAAAGGTTGACGACTTAAGGGTAATTTCCGAAAAGCTTGAGGTCATCAATCTGCAGATGGCGCATAGGGAGGCGATGAGGCGAAAGGTGATTCGCTGGCTTTTTATCTCATTTGGTGTGAGTATAGCGGTGGTTTTTGCGGCGTTAATTGTAGTAAACAGTCCATACCTGAGCTGGGATTATAACGATCCCGAGACGGCGGTTGCAGGAGTGTTATTTCACGCATTTGAGTGGCTATTCGTTAGAGCAGCGCCGTTTGCTTTGGTTGCGGCAATTTTTGGAATTTGCCTGACACGGAAGGACCTGTGAATTTTTTCTGTAAACAGCGCAAGGGCGGTTACGAACGAGGTGTTTGTAGCCGTCTTTTTTGTTACGAAATATTGTACGGCTTCTGTCTTTCATATTTTGCTCCTGATTCACATATAAATAAAGGATGCGTGTGGGAAAGGTTTGCGTCTGCGTATCCGTATAAAAAAATGGGAAAAAGGATTAAATTTTTGTGAAAAATATACATTTCTATGAGCTTTTATGTTATACTGAAGCTACGGAAATATACAGTGAGCAGTTCGAGGGAGTAAAAATGGAGTTCAAGACATACAACGGGGAAGGAATTGACAGTTGGAAGGAAGTTACGCTTGTATACAATGCGGCTCTGAGACAGATCGAGACCAAGATGGAGATCCTCAACGATGAGTTTCAGCATGTACATCAGTATAACCCGATCGAACATATCAAGGCCCGCATCAAGACCCCGGAGAGCATCGTCAAGAAACTGAAGAGACATGGTTACGAGTCTACGATTGGAAATATGGTGAAGTATGTCAACGACATCGCGGGCATCCGCATCATCTGTTCCTTTACGTCCGATATTTACCGCATTGCGGACATGATCAGCGAGCAGAAGGATATCAAGGTGGTGGGCGTGAAGGACTACATTACGTTTCCCAAGGCGAGCGGATACAAAAGCTACCATATGATCGTGACGATACCGGTTTATCTGTCCGACCGGATCGTGGATACGAAGGTGGAGATCCAGATCCGCACGGTAGCGATGGATTTCTGGGCGAGTCTGGAGCACAAGATCCATTATAAGTTTGAGGGGGATGCGCCGGAGCACATCCGCAGCGAGCTGGTCGAGTGTGCGAAGATGGTGTCCGATCTGGATGCCAGGATGTTGTCTTTGAACGAGGAGATCCTTTCCATTGGCCACGCCAGGGAGGAAGGAGCATAGAATACTTCAAAGGAAAAAGAAAAGCCGGTCTTTTGTGTCTTGAACGGGGATGCGAAAGACCGTTTTTTTTGTGTCTGCGCAAAAAAGTCCCGTAAAATGAGGAGTGCCCAGGCACCTTTCGGCACCCGGGCTATTATGAAAAAATTTATCTAATTTGCAAGGTAGATTGCTTTCCTTTGTTTGTAAACATAGTATAGCAATCAATTATGAACAAAGTATGAATAAGTTGTAAATCATTGGTGAATTTTACGAACGAAAAACGAAAATGGTGAGAAAAGTATACAAAATGCACAAAATAAAGAGAAACGGTTTCTATTGTCATAGTTGGTAAAAAATGATAAAATGAACCTGATAAAGAAGCCATAGATTTGCAGGAAATGGCAGGTTGATATGTCTGGAGGAAGATGGATGGATACTTTTATGGATAAGCTGGCACAGAGACTGACGGCACAGGAAATGATTCGGGCAAACACCGCCGCGGACACGGAGGAGCTGAATCAACTGCGGGGACAGATCGGGGAGTACCACGAGTGTCTCAAGCAGATGAAAGCGGTGAGCGAGCAGATGGGCCGGCTGGTCAACGACAGGATCGCTCCGGAGATCTATAAGCTGGTGGAGGCGGGCGTCCTGAGAATGGCCGACGCGCAGGCGGACACGGCGGGGCTGACCCGTATGCTGGAGGAGAATCGGGCGCAGTTAAAGAAGTTTTCGGAGGAGAGCGCGGCGCAGCTGAAAAAGCTTTCCGAGGAAGGGGTCGCCCGACTGGAGAACGCAAAGGTGGATACCACCGGCATCAACCGGCTGGTGGAGGAGAGCCGAAAGGAATTGCAGGAGATCTCTGAGGAGAGCCGTAAGGGTTTGCAGGAAATTTCCGAGGAGAGCCGAAAGAGCCTGCAGGAGATCTCCGAGGAGAGCCAAAGGAAGCTGGAGGAGCTGCAGCAGAGCCAGCTGAATGTGGACGAGATCAAGAACGGCATCGCCGAGACGCTTCAGGAGACCAACGAGAACGTGCACAAGGAGTGCGTCAAGGTATACCGCAATGTGCAGGCGATCGTCGTGGAGGAGAGCGGAAAGCAGACGGAGAATGTCAACGAGTCCGTCAAGCTGTTGAAGGGAAAGCTGAAGGTGGTGTTTGGGATCTCTGTGGGCGCGCTGGTCTGCTCCGTTCTGGGCTTTGTGGCGCAGATCCTGGATCTTCTGCATGTGTTGTAAGGAAGCGCATCTTGCGTTGGCAGCGGGGGCTTGTCTATGCCGAAGGAGCTTTGGAGACCGGGAAACATGCTCTATCCCTTGCCTGTGGTGATGGTGAGTATGGCGGACCGGAACGGAAAATATAATATCATTACGCTGGCGTGGGTCGGGACGGTTTGCTCCGATCCGCCCATGGTGTCGATCTCTGTCCGTCCGGAGCGGTATTCTTATCCGATTCTCAGGGATACGGGGGAGTTTGTGGTCAACCTGACTACCAGGGAGTTAGTCTTTGCCACGGACTATTGCGGCGTCCGGAGCGGTCGGGATGTGGACAAGTTCCGAGAGATGAATCTGACACCAATGTCGGGAAAAGAGGTAAAGGCTCCGCTGATCGCCGAGAGTCCGGTGGGGATCGAGTGTAAGGTAAAGCAGATCCTGCCGCTGGGCTCCCACGATATGTTTTTGGCGGAGGTGGCGGCGGTGCACGCAGACAGCCGCTATCTGGATGATAAAAACCGGTTCTGTCTGGAGAAGGCGGATCCGATCGTGTATTCCCACGGCTCTTACCTGGCCTGCGGAGAGCCGCTTGGCACCTTTGGCTACAGCGTGCGCAGGGAAAAGAAAAAGCCCGGCCGATAGAGTGGTTGTCCTATCCGGTTACCCCGCGGGAGTCCTTTCGACTCCCGCTCTTTCTTTTTCGGAAAGGCATATTTTTCAAGGAGAAGGGGATAATTCTGAGTGAAAAAAGTGGACGTAACCGCGGGGCTGCTTCTTTACAACCTCGGTAAATGCTGATAGAATGAAACTGTTGTATTTTGAGTTTCAGCAGATGGGAACGGGAGCCGGATGAAAAATAGGATAAACGGTTATAGAAGATTAAAATTTACATATATAAAGACAACGCTCTTTACGCTGTTTGTGTGTATCCTCTTTGGAAAGGGTTACACGGTCTTTGAGCGCGCGGGGGAGAATTATTTTCACGTTTTTATCAACGGGACGGAGATTGGCACGGTCGGCGACGCGGATCGGGCGAGGGAGCTTTTGACGGAGGCGCGCAGGAAGATCGCGATGGAGAGCGAGGAGCTCACCTTTATCGACGCGGATATGACGTTGAACGGCGAGGAGGTGCTCTGGGGATTTGTGGACGGCGAGGACGAGCTTTTGTCCGTCATGGAGAGCGCTCTGCGGGAAAATGTGAAGGAGACCATGCAGCGCTCCTACACCCTGAAGGTGAATGAATATATGGTCAACCTGGCCAGCATGGAGGAGGTGCAGTCTCTGCTGCAGGCGGCGATCGATAAGTATGACAGCGAAGGGTTCTTTGGCGTGGAGCTGGTGCACGATTCGGACCGCGAGTTCAGCGTGCTGACCACCAACGTGGTGAATCTGGTGGAGGCGGGCTCGGGCTCCGTCAGCAGCATGAATTTTATGGCGGCGGGGATCCAGCCTGTCTTCAATGAGCTGGGAGCCGGCGCGGAGGACAACCTGGAAAAGGATTTCTCGGATTTTGACCTGGGGCTTAAGTCCATGGATTTCACGGAGGAAGTAGAGATCATAGAGACGTACCTGCCGGAGGATCAGCTTACGCCGCTGGAGGAGGCCGTCAACCAGGTGACGAAGGAGCAGGAGACGCCCAGCGAGTACGAGGTGGTGTCCGGCGACACGCTCTCCGAGATCGCCATCAAGGTAAATATTCCCATGGACCGCATTATCGAGATGAACAGCCAGACCCTGGAGGATGAAAACTCCACTATCCGCGTGGGGGACAAGCTTTTTATTACGGTGCCGGAGCCGGAGCTCTCCGTGGAGCGCATGGAGCGCAATTATTATGAAGAAATTTATGACGAAGATGTCATTTATGTGGATAACGACGAGTGGTACACCTATCAGACGGAGGTACTGCAGAATCCTTCCGCCGGCTTCCGCCAGATTGTGGCAGATGTCCACTATGTGAATGACGAGGAGGTCTCTCGGGAAATCCTAAAAGAGGAGGTTGTGATGGCGGCGGTTCCCAAGATCGTGATGCGCGGTACCATCGTGCCTCCCAGCTACATCAAGCCGGTTTCCGGAGGGCGTCTGTCATCCGGATTCGGGCGCAGAAACACCGGCATACGGGGAGCCAGCACCAACCACAAGGGTGTGGACTGGGCGGTTCCGAAGGGCACCGCGGTGTTTGCCTCCAGCGGAGGAACGGTAGCCAGAGCAGGCTGGGGAAGCGGCTACGGCTATGTGATCTACATCAATCATCCGGACGGACGGCAGACCCGATACGGACATTTGAGCAAGATTCTGGTAAAGGTGGGACAGACGGTGAAACAGGGGGAGAGGATCGCTCTGAGCGGAAGCACCGGCATCACCTCCGGCCCCCATCTTCACTTTGAGATCCTGATCAACGGCGTACAGAAGAATCCTCTGAATTACCTGGATTAGATGAGGGAACATGTATTCTATTTACAAAAGTGGAAAAATGTGGTATAAGTGCAGTATGAGGGAATTTTTTCCCGTGAATAGAAGACAACCCTGACGAGGTAGAAATAAATGGAACAATACGCGATCAAAGGGGGCAATCCCCTGGTGGGTGAAGTGGAGATAGGGGGCGCGAAAAACGCTGCGCTTCCTATTCTTGCTGCTTCCATTATGACGGATGATACGGTTTATATAGATAATATGCCTGATGTGCGGGACACGAAGGTCCTGCTTCGGGCGATGGAAAACATCGGCGTGGTGTGCAGGCATGAGAACCGCCACAGAGTGATGCTGAATGCCGCCCAGATCAACGATCTTGTGGTGGAGGATGAAAATATCAAGAAAATTCGGGCGTCCTACTATCTGATAGGGGCGCTGCTTGGAAAATATAAGCACGCGGAGGTCACGCTTCCCGGCGGATGCGACATCGGATGCCGCGCGATCGACCAGCATATCAAGGGATTTCGGGCGCTGGGAGCCGATGTTAGGATCGAGTACGGCATGATCAAGACCAGAGCGGAGCGCCTGGTGGGCAGCCATATCTATATGGATATGGTCAGTGTGGGAGCCACCATCAACATCATGATGGCGGCAACCATGGCGGAAGGAATGACGATCATTGAGAATGCGGCGAAGGAGCCCCATGTGGTGGACTCCGCCAATTTCTTAAACAGTATGGGAGCCAACATCAAGGGCGCCGGAACGGACGTGATCCGTATCAAGGGCGTGAGCAGGCTTCACGGCACGGATTACACCATTATTCCCGACCAGATCGAGGCGGGCACCTTTATGTTTGCCGCCGCGGTCACCAAGGGGGATGTGACGGTAAAGAACGTGATCCCCAAGCATCTGGAGTCTATCACGGCGAAGCTGCAGGAGATCGGCTGTGAGGTGAAGGAGGCGGACGACTGTATTCGGGTGGTCGCGTCTAAGCCGCTGTGCCATACCCAGGTGAAAACGCTTCCCTATCCCGGTTTCCCCACGGACATGCAGCCCCAGATCGCGGTGGCGCTGGCGCTCTCCAAGGGGACCAGCATTGTGACAGAGAGCATTTTTGAGAATCGTTTTAAATATGTGGATGAGCTGACCCGCATGGGAGCCAGCATCAAGGTGGAGGGCAATACCGCCATTATAGACGGTGTGGAGCGCTACACCGGAGCCAGTATCACGGCGCCGGATCTGCGCGCGGGAGCCGCCCTTGTGATCGCCGCCCTGGCGGCGGAGGGGTGCAGCACCGTGGACGATGTGCGCTATATTCAGCGGGGCTATGAGGATTTCCACTTGAAGCTCCAGGGTCTGGGAGCCCAGATCGAGCTGGTGGAGTCCGAGCGGGAGTACCAGAAATTCAAGCTGAAGACCGGTTGACGGGGGGATCTCACAGAAAAAAAGAAAAAAAGCTTGACAAGCATGGCTATTCATAGTATGGTAGCAGTGATGAGTTTACAATTATATAGAGGTTCTCTTATTCAGAGTTGGTGGAGATACATAGGATCGATGAAGCCACGGCAACCCCTTTATTTGGAAGGTGCCCCCCTGAGCGAGTAACAGTCGAACAATAAGAGGATTTGATCATCGAAAGAGACAGGTCCGCTTCTTGTGAGCGGGCCTTTTGATTGTCCTTTTATCTACAACTCTAAAGAGAAACGAAGAAGGAGGATTACTATGGAAAAACGTTTATTCACGTCGGAATCGGTGACAGAGGGACATCCCGACAAGATCTGCGACGCCGTGTCGGATGCCGTTCTGGACGCTTTGATGGAACAGGATCCCTTCAGCCGTGTGGCGTGCGAGACCTGCACCAACACGGGCTTCGTGCTCGTTATGGGGGAAGTCACCACCAAGGCAAATATTGATATTCCCGCCATCGTCCGCAAGACCGTTACGGAGATCGGCTATGATTCCTCGGAGAAGGGATTCGACGGAAATACCTGCGCCGTCATGGTGGCTCTGGACAAGCAGTCCGCGGACATTGCGATGGGCGTGGACCGCGCCCTGGAGGCGAAGGAGAACCAGATGAGCGACGAACAGCTGGATGCCATCGGCGCCGGCGATCAGGGAATGATGTTCGGCTATGCCACCAACGAGACGGAGGAGCTGATGCCCTATCCCATCTCTCTGGCACACAAGCTCACCATGCAGCTCACCAAGGTGCGCAAGGACGGGATTCTCTCCTATCTGAGGCCGGACGGCAAGAGCCAGGTCTCTGTAGAGTACGATGAGAACGGAAAGCCCTTCCGCCTGGAAGCAGTGGTGCTCTCCACTCAGCACGACGAGAAGGTGACGCAGGAGAAGATCCATGCAGACATCAAGAAATACGTGTTCGATCCCGTCCTTCCCAAGGAGATGATCGACGCCGACACAAAGTTTTTCATCAATCCCACCGGCCGCTTCGTGATCGGAGGGCCCAACGGTGACAGCGGGCTGACCGGACGCAAGATCATCGTAGATACCTACGGCGGCTACGCGCGCCACGGCGGCGGCGCGTTCTCCGGAAAGGACTGCACCAAGGTGGACAGAAGCGCGGCTTATGCGGCCCGTTATGTGGCAAAGAACATTGTGGCGGCCGGACTGGCGGAGAAGTGCGAGATCCAGCTTTCCTATGCCATCGGCGTGGCTTATCCCACCTCTGTCATGGTGGACACCTTCGGAACCGGCAGACTGTCCGATGAAAAGCTGGTGGAGATCATCCGCGAAAACTTTGATCTGCGGCCCGCCGGCATCATCAAGATGTTGGATCTGCGCAGACCCATCTACAGACAGACCGCAGCCTACGGCCACTTTGGACGCACGGATGTGGATCTTCCTTGGGAGAAGACGGATAAGGTGGAACTTCTGAAGAAGTATCTCGGTTAAAGATGTGACGGCTGTTTTACACAGAGCCCTGTCCCGCTGAGAGGATGGGGCTCTGTTTCTTTTGTAGTCTTTTTGTGAAAAATTTAATTTTTTTCAAATAAACTCTTGCCAAAACAAACGATATATCGTATAGTAGTCCTATACACTAAACGCTGGAGAAGATGGAGGGCATAAAGATGACAAAAGCAGAAATTTTGAAGAAAGAAATCTTGAGACAGTACCGGAGCGTCCGCCAGTTTGCGCTGGAGATGAGTATTCCCTACAGCACGCTGGTGACGGCATTGGAGCGGGGCATTGAGGGTATGGCATATGGCACTGTGATAAAAATGTGTGATAAATTAAGCCTGAATCCGGTAGATTTTTCCTCTCTGGAGAGAGACGCTTCCCTGGGGGCACAGCTTCTGGAGAACCGAGTAATGCAGTATTATGTGAAGCTGAACCAGAACGGGCGCGACAAGGTGCTTGAGCTGATGGCTGATTTTGCTCAGATCGACAAGTATAAGGCAAAGGGCAGGAAGACCAAATGAGATATGACTATCTGATCGTAGGGACGGGGCTTTTTGGCTCCGTCTTTGCTTGTGAGATGAGACGGGCGGGAAAGACCTGTCTCTGTATCGACAAACGCAGCCACATTGGCGGCAATCTTTACACGGAGGATGTGAACGGCATCCAGGTGCACAAGTATGGGGCGCACATTTTCCACACCTCCAACCGGACGGTGTGGGACTATGTGAACCGGTTCGCGGAGTTCAACCACTATATCAACTCCCCCATCGCGGTGTACAAAGACGAGCTGTACAATCTTCCCTTCAACATGAACACGTTCAGCAGGATGTGGGGGATCCGCACTCCCGAGGAGGCGCGGGCGCAGATCGAAAGGCAGCGCGCCGCCGGCAGGGTGGAGGAGCCGCGCAATCTGGAGGAACAGGCCATCTCCCTGGTGGGAAGGGATGTGTACGAGAAGCTGGTCAAGGGGTACACGGAGAAGCAGTGGGGCAGGGACTGCACCGAGCTTCCGGCCTTTATCATCAGGAGGCTGCCCGTGCGGTTTACCTATGACAACAATTATTTTACGGACCGCTACCAGGGCATCCCTATCGGGGGCTATACCCGTATGATCCAGCGGATCCTCGGGGATACGCCGGTGAGACTGGGCGTTTCCTATCGGGAGTTTCTGGCGGAAAACGAAAGGAAGGGCTCGCCGGACACCTTTGACAAGGTGCTTTACACGGGAATGATCGACGCCTACTTTGACTATCGGCTGGGAGAGTTACAGTATCGTTCCCTCCGCTTTGAGGAGGAGATCCTGCCGGACTGCGACAACTACCAGGGCAACGCGGTGGTGAATTACACGGAGCGGCAGGTGCCGTATACCCGCATCATTGAGCACAAGCATTTTGAGTTCGGAGAGGGAAAGGGAACGGTCATCACCAGAGAATATCCCGCGGCCTGGAAGAGAGGGGACGAGCCCTATTACCCCATCAACGACCAGCGCAATAACGAGCTCTACGCAAAGTATCAGGAGCTGGCAGCAGGCGAGAAAAATGTGCTTTTCGGCGGCAGGCTGGGGCAGTACCGCTACTATGACATGGACAAGGTGATCGAGGCGGCGCTGGATATGGCGAAAGCGGAGCTGGACACGGCGAAAGCGGAGCGGTGAGAGGGCGATCGTAAGAGGACAACTATAAGAGGGCGACCGTAAGAGGACAATCGTAAGAGGACAACTATAAGAGGACGACCGTAAGATCGGCATAGATCAGAATAAGATCAGCATAGATCAGCAAAGAAAAAGCTTCCGAATTTACGCGGAAGCTTTTTTGCGGTTTCTAATGATGCCATTATGGCAGTAAATCATATCGTTGGATGATATCATTGAATCGTGTCGTTCAATCAACAATATCCGTTGAACATCATGCCGCTGTATGCGCTGGTGGCATAGGGGCTGATGAAATTATGGCCCGGGTTTTTGTAGGCGACGATCTTCTTTTCCACATATTCCATGGGATCCAGAGATACCTGATCGCTCTTGCGGAGAAGGGCGTTGGAAAAGTCCTTTAAGTAACCGAACGTCTCCGTAATATTGAGCGTTTGGGAGGCTGTCTTCTGCAGCTGGTCCCTGTCGATCTCCAGAGTGCCGTCCTGCTGTAGAGTAAAGCCCATGGACTCCAGGGAATTGTTGTATACATTGGCGATACCGCTCAGCTCTCGGATCAGCTTCCGGCTCTTGGTCTGGGTCTCCAGGTAGGAGGACGCGGCCTTGACGAAATCATTGTATCCGCCGATCAGGTGAGTCACATTGTCGGTGAGAGATTCGATATCCGTCTTCAAACCGATCTGGACCGGTTCCCCTTCGGGGCTGATGCCGTTCAACTGTACGTCAAACTGCTTTCCCATGGTGAAGTGGTTGGAGGAAGCCTCTCTGGGCTCACCGTTTACCAGGAAGGTCGCGTTGGAGGCTTCCCTGCTGATGTAATCCAGGCCAAAGTATGCCACCGTCCCCGGGGTTTTGCTGGTGTGGTCGTCAGTGACTTTGAACTGTGCCGTCTTGCCCTTGGAAATTCCCGTCGCCTCAGACACCAGGCGAAGGGAAGTCTGACCGTCCGATTCGGCAATGGATGCCTTGATACCGATATCGGAGTTGTTGATCAGGCGCATCAGGCGTTCCTGCACGTCGCGGTTTGTCTCGTCGTCGGCAATGGAAAACTGGAACTCATAATTCATATCGTTGACGGCGATGTCGAAAGAGTAGGTGTTTGGCGCCAGGCCGACCTTTGTATCCGGCAGGAAGAAACCCAGATTCTCCTGGGAGGTAGCGAGGGACTGTACCTCCAGACTAAAGCCGGGGCTCACTCCCTCCGGCACCTGGGAGCCGATGTAGGTCGCTTTGGCGATGTCCTCGTCCGTGGAAAAGGCGCTCTTCTTGCTGAACAGGCCGTTTTCCTCCAGGCCGCCCAACTGTGCGATCGTGTTGTGCAGGCCGCGGGCGTTCTCCTTCATGTCAACGGCGTAACGCTGCGTTTCCTTGCTGGTCGTAGGAAGATACCAAGGAGACTCCTTGTT
>CANRLX010000093.1 GCA_947631615.1 uncultured Acetatifactor sp. | reverse complement strand
CCGAGAGAGGCTTTGTGGCGGTAAAGCCCAACTGCTCCATCCAGAGCTATGCGCCTGTTTTGAACGCGTGGATGGAATTTGAGCCCACCCAGGTGGTGGCGACCACCTACCAGGCGATCTCCGGAGCGGGCAAGACCTTTCGGGATTGGCCGGAGATGGTGGGGAACATCATCCCCTATATCGGCGGCGAGGAGGAGAAGAGCGAAAAGGAGCCGCTGCGCCTTTGGGGTTCGATCCAGGACGGCGTGATCGTGCCTGCCACGGCGCCTCTGATCACCTGCCAGTGTATCCGCGTGCCGGTGCTGAACGGCCACACGGCAGCCGTGTTTGTCAACTTTAAAAAGAAGCCCGCAAAGGAGCAGCTCATCGAAAAGCTGCGCAGCTACAGCGGAGTGCCCCAGAAGCTGGGTCTGCCCAGCGCGCCGAAGCAGTTTATCCAGTATCTGGAGGAGGACAACCGGCCCCAGGTGGCGCTGGATGTGGACTTTGAGAACGGCATGGGGATCAGCGTGGGCCGCCTGCGGGAGGACAGCCTGTTTGATTACAAGTTTGTGGGCCTGTCCCACAATACGGTCAGGGGCGCGGCCGGCGGCGCGGTGCTCTGTGCCGAGCTTCTGAAGGCGGAAGGATACATTGCCAGAAAATAGCGGTGGGAAATGATATGGGGAGATAGAGGGTTATGGATGAAATGCGCTATCAGATGGATCTGCTGAAGGCGATGAACCAAAATCTGAATAGAAAGGAGCGCATGTACCGGCTGATCTGCGACTCGGTGGACAATGCGTTTTTGTACTATGCCTTTGACAGGGACGAGGTCGTGACTCTGGGAAAATGGGATGCCTTTTTTGACTTTGAGGTGACGGGCATCAAGGACATTCCCAATCTCTTCGACGCGGTGGAGGAGAGCTATATCATGCCTCTGAGGGACGCGCTCTTTGTAGAGAAGACGAACCAGGAAAAGGCCTGCGTCGAATGTCTGCTGAAGGATCGGCGCAACTGGCTTAAATTTGTCGTAAATGTGTTTTACGATGAGAAACATCAGCCGACGGACAAGGTGGTCTGCATTGAGAATATCTCGAAGCTGAAATCCCAGAATGACGAGCTGGAGTATATGGCTTATTACGACGGGCTCACCGGTCTGTACAACCGCAATTATTTTGTGCGGCTTTTGGGGGAATTTCTGCGCAAGGCGGAAACGGAGAAATGTATCGTCAGCGTGATCCTCATCGACATGGACGACTTTAAGAAGATAAACGACGGTCTCGGCATCGTGGTGGGGGATGAGCTGGTACAACAGTTCGGGAGCTATCTGAAGGAGTTTCAGAGCGAGCAGGTGATCGTCTGCCATATGAGCAGCGATGTGTATTGTATGGCGGTCTATGATCCGGTGGGAAGCCGCAGCGTGGAGCACATCCATAAACAGATCCAGAAGCGGACCGGCGAGCCCTTTGCGCTGAGCAGCGGACAGTCGCTTCAGATTACGGTCAGCATGGGGGTCGCAGAGTATCCCGAGGCGTCCACCTCCGCCCTGGAGCTGATCAACTGCGCCGAGATCGTAATGTTCAAGGGCAAGGGGATGGGGAAGAACACCATTCAGTATTTCGATACGCCCATTTTGAACGAGTTTATCCACACCGTGGAGATCGAGAACAAACTCAGGGAAGCGGTGTTTCAGAATAACTTTATCATGTACTTCCAGCCCCAGTATTTTACAGAGAGCCGCAGGCTTCGGGGGATGGAGGCTCTGGTGCGCTGGAAGGACGAGGAAAACCACATGATCAGTCCGGCCACCTTCATTCCCATCGCGGAAAAAAACGGCGCGATCATCCCCATCGGCAACTGGGTCGTGGAGCAGAGCATCCGCCAGTATGCCCAGTGGAGCGAACAGTATGGCGTACACTTTATCATGTCCATCAATATCTCCGCGCTGCAGTACGGTCGGGATAACTTTGTGCCCTTTATCCTCGGGCTTTTGGAAAAATACAAGGTTTCGCCCTCACAGATCGAGCTGGAGATCACGGAGAGTATCCTGATCAACGATTTTGAGGGGGTTTCGGCCAAGCTGAGACAGCTTCGCGACTGCGGGATCCGCATTTCGCTGGATGATTTCGGAACGGGATTTTCCTCCCTGTCCTATTTGAAGAAGCTTCCGATCAACACGCTGAAGATCGACAAATCCTTTATTGATACGGTGCTTACGGATTCCTCCACAAGGATCATCACCGAGTCCATCATCAACATGGTAAAGACCCTGGGCTTTGAGTCCATTGCGGAGGGCGTGGAGCAGGAGGAGCAGCTTGCCTATCTGCGGAGGGCCGGCTGCGATGTGATCCAGGGCTATCTGTTGGGGAAACCGCAGTCTCCGGAGGAGATTGCGGCGCTGCTTCAGGGGTTGTAAAAAGGGGTGCCTATGTTTGTTGGACGCAGAGAGGAGCTTCGGTTTCTGAGCCGGCACTTTGAGAGCGAGGGCAGTCGTCTGCTTGTGGTCTACGGCGCCAGGGGCGTGGGAAAGACCAGACTTTTAAAGGAGTTTTCCAGAGACCGGAAAAGTGCATATTATGCCGCCAGATCCTGCTCCGACAGGGAGCAGCGCTGCCAGTGGGCGGGGGAGCTTAGAGAACGGGGCGTTTTCGTCTCTCAATATCCGGAGTACGGGGAGCTCTTTGCCGCGGTTCTGCCGGAGGAGAGGGAAAAGCAGGTGCTGATCGTGGACGAATTTCAGCATCTGGTGAAGGGGGAGCCGGATTTTTTTGGCGGGCTGGTTCGGTTTCTGGATTACCGGCGTCTCAGCCGGCCGGTGCTGATCGTGCTGGTGAGCTCGGCGGTCGGATGGGTGGAGAATCATCTGGTCAGCCGGATCGGCGGGGACGCCGCCTATATCAACGGATTCCTAAAGGTGCGGGAGCTTACGTTTCCGGAGATGCGCTGTCTCTTTCCGGAGTATTCCGCCGGGGATGCCATCCAAAATTATGCGGTCCTGGGCGGATCCCCCGGAAGGTGGAGAAGCTTTGACGGGAGGCTGAATACCAGGGAAAATCTGATCCGGCATGTCCTGTCAAAGGAGAGCCGGCTCTACACGGAGATGAGCGTCTATCTGACGGAGGAATTTCGCGAGCCGGCCGTCTACGGAACGATCCTTGGGGCGATCGCGGGGGGAAGCTCCAAGCTGAATGACATCTACCTGCGGACGGGATTTTCCCGGGCAAAGATCAGCGTTTACCTGAAAAACCTCATGGAGATGGACCTGGTAGAGAAGATCTACGCCGGCGTTTATCGCATCAAAAGCCCTTATATACGGTTTTATTTTCGCTTTCTATTTCCGAATCTGAGCCTTTTGGAGGAAATGCCGCCGGAGACGTTCTACGAAAAAAAGGTGGAGGGGGAGCTTGCCTCCTTTGTTGACGACGACTACGGGCGGATCTGCAGACAAATCTGCGGGCAGGAGCTGCCGGAGGGCGTGCAGGCCGCCGAGTGGGTGGGCAAGGGCGCGCATCTGGACATTGTGGCGGTCGACAGAGAAAACAGAAGGCTGGTGTCGCTTTGCGTCTATGGCCGTAGGCTGGAGATCGCGGATTATAAAAGGCTTTTGTCCGGCGCCAGAAAGGCGGGGATCCAGGTGGACCGCGCCTGCCTCTTTGGGGAGTACGGTTTCTCCCAGGAGCTTTCCAGAATGGCAGAGCAGGGGAAGGTGGAGCTAAGGAGTATTGCGGTAGAGTAAAGGCAAATGAGGACGGCGTTTTTGTGAGAAAGGATTTTTTGTGGGAAAGGATTTATTTATTGCGGAGAAACCCAGCGTTGCGCGGGAGTTTGCCAATGCGCTAAAATTAAATATGCGGTCCAGGGACGGCTATCTGGAGGCGGATTCCGCTATCGTCACCTGGTGCGTAGGCCATCTGGTGACCATGAGCTATCCGGAGGCCTACGATGAAAAGTACCGCAGGTGGAGCTTTGACACCATTCCCTTTATCCCCGACGTGTTCCAATACGAGGTGATCGAGAGCGCAAGGAAGCAGTATGAGATTGTCAGCTCGCTTTTAAACCGGCAGGATGTGGCCACCATCTACGTGTGTACCGATTCCGGACGGGAGGGGGAGTACATCTACCGTCTGGTGGAGCAGCTGTCGGGCGTAAAGGGAAAGGTGCGCAAAAGGGTCTGGATCGATTCCCAGACGGAGGAGGAGATCCTGCGCGGCATACGGGAGGCGAAGGATCTCTCCGAGTACGATCATCTGAGCGATGCGGCCTATCTGCGCGCGAAGGAAGACTACCTGATGGGGATCAATTTCTCCAGGGCGCTCACGCTCAAGTATGGGCGTGCGGTAAAGGACTATCTGAAGCGGGATCGGGCGGTGATCTCCGTGGGGCGCGTGATGACCTGTGTGCTTGGCATGATCGTGAACAGGGAGCGGGAAATCCGCAGCTTTGTCAAGACGCCCTTCTACCGTGTGATCGGAAAGTTTCGGCTGGAGGACAAGAGTTTTTCCGGCGAGTGGAGGGCCGTAGAGGGCTCCGCCTTCTTCGTCTCCCCGCTGTTGTACCGGGAGAACGGCTTCCGGCAGAGGGAGAGCGCGCAGAAGCTGATCGATCATCTGCTGGAGGAGCCGGTGGGCGCGCTGACGGTGGAGCATATCGAGAGGAAGAGGGAAAATAAAAATCCCCCTCTTTTGTACAATCTTGCGGAGCTGCAGAACGACTGTTCCAAATTTTTTAAGATCCGTCCCGATCAGACGCTCGCCATTGTGCAGGAGCTCTATGAAAAAAAGATGGTGACCTACCCCAGAACGGACGCGAGAGTCCTCTCCACGGCGGTGGCAAAGGAAATCCACAAAAATATCGGCGGTCTGAGAAATTACGGGCCGCTCGGCGGTTTCGCATCGGAGGTGCTGAAGGAGGGCTCTTATAAGAACCTGGCCAGGACGCGCTATGTAAACGACAAACAGATCACGGACCACTACGCCATCGTCCCCACAGGACAGGGGTTGGGGAATCAAAACGCGCTGTCGGCCACCGCCGCCAGGGTGTATGAGCTGATCGCCAGAAGGTTTCTCGGCATCTTTTATCCGGCGGCGGTCTACCAGAAGTTTTCCCTGTGCGTAAAGGGGAAGGAAGAGCGGTTTTTTGCCAGCTTTAAGGTGCTCGCCGAGGAGGGGTATCTCAGGCTTGCGGCGCCTGCCGCCCGACAGGAGAACCAGAAGAGAGAGGAAGGCGACGGGGAGGAGGCAGAGGAAAAGTGCGACGCCGAATTTGTGAAGCTTCTCTCGGCGCTCAAAAAAGGGGATACGGTCCGGCTCGACGCCTATGAGATCAAGGAGGGCGAGACATCGCCGCCCAAGCGGTACACCTCGGGAAGCATCATCCTGACCATGGAGAACGCCGGACAGTTCATTGAGGACGAGGAGCTGCGCGCCCAGATCAAGGGAAGCGGCATCGGCACCAGCGCCACCCGGGCGGAGATCCTGAAAAAGCTGGTGAACATTGAGTACCTGAAATTAAATGCAAAGACACAGATTCTGACCCCCACCCTGATGGGGGAGATGATATACGATGTGGTGGACAGCTCCATACGGCCGCTTCTCAATCCGACGCTGACGGCGAGCTGGGAGAAGGGCCTCACCATGGTGGCGGAGGGGGACATCACATCCGAGGAATATATGAAGAAGCTGGACGATTTTGTGACCCGCAGGACCAATATGGTAAAGCAGCTGAACAACCAGGGGGCGCTCTACCAGATGTTCCGCACCGCGGAGGGAAACTACAAAAAGGCAAAGTAAAAGGAGGTTGAAGCAGGCATGGCATTTCGTATTATCACGGACTCCGCTTCCGATATACCGAGAAGTGTGATCGAGGAGTATGGGCTCCACGTGATCCCGACTCCGGTGACGATCGAGGGAACGGATTATTTTGACGGTTCCACCATTTTTCCGGAGGAATTTTACAGGATCCAGTCGGAGGGAAAGGATATCAAGACCTATCACATCAGCCAATATATGTTCGAGGAGAATTTTCGGCCCTTTGCGGAGCGGGGGGATGAGGTTTTGTATATCTGCTTTTCTACCGGCATTGCGGGCACGTTTCAAGCGGCAAACCTGGCCCTCCAGGAGATCAGGGAGGAGTTTCCGGATTTTCAGATGATCATTGTGGACTCCAAGTGTGCCTCCATCGGGTTCGGGCTGGTGGTGGAGCGGCTTCTTACCATGCAGAAAAACGGCGCGCCGAAGGAGATGATCATTGAGGCGGCGTACTTTTTCTGCGAGCACATGGAGCACAGCGTCACCGTCCAGGAGCTGGACTACCTCTTTAAGGGCGGCCGTCTCAGCCGGACCTCCTTTCTGGCGGGCTCCATGCTGGATATCAAGCCCATCATCATCATCGACGAGAAGGGTTCCCTGAAGGCGGTGGAGAAGGTGCGCGGCTGGAAGAAGGCGCAGAAGAGAATCCTCGACATGGTGGGAGAAAAGGGCAGCAACCTGGAGAAGCAGGTGGTCGGCGTCTGCTACGGAACGGACCGAGAGTCGGCGGAGTACCTGGCGGGACAGCTAAAGGAAAAATATCACGTGAAGGATGTGCTGATGGCCCAGGTGGGCTGCGCCATCGGCGCGCACACAGGCCCCGGGATTCTGGCGGTGGTGTATCTGAACAAGACGATGGAGCGGTACGAGAGATATCTGTAACGGAATAGTAAGGGATCTTTGGAGCGGCTTTCAGGGAATCCCGTGAGCGCGCAAAACGGCGCGCAGGAAAGGAAACAGCGATATGGCAGAAATCACAATCACAGATCTGTACGATTTACAGGAGACGATCGCCGGAGAATTGTTTCAGGGCGCGACGTATCCCTGGGAGGTCCTTCCCCGGATCCACGATTTTATCCTGGAGCTTGGGCCAAAGCTCCCCGAGGATGTCTTTGAGAAGCGGGGGGAGGATATCTGGGTGGCCAAAAGCGCAAAGATAGCCCCTACCGCCTCTCTGAACGGCCCTCTGATCATTGACGAGGAGGCGGAGGTGCGCCACTGCGCCTTCCTCCGCGGAAACGCCATTGTGGGGAAGAAGGCCGTGGTGGGCAACTCCACGGAATTGAAAAACGCGGTGCTGTTCAATCGGGTCCAGGTTCCGCACTACAACTATGTGGGGGACAGTATCCTCGGCTGCAGGGCGCATATGGGGGCGGGCTCCATCACCTCCAATGTGAAGAGCGACAAGACGCTGGTCGTGGTGAGAGGAGAGGGCGTTTCGATAGAGACCGGTTTAAAAAAGATGGGGGCAATGCTGGGGGATCGGGTGGAGGTCGGCTGTAACAGCGTCCTGAATCCCGGAACCGTCGTCGGCAGAGACAGCAGCATCTATCCCACATCCTGTGTGAGAGGAGTCATTCCCGCCGGATCCATCTACAAGAGGCAGGGGGAAATCGCAGAAAAACAGCTTGACTAAGTGGAGGCTTCGGTGTATATTGATGGATAGAGCTCCGAATGGGGCTTGCTCTTTGTGCGGAAAAGCGAAAAACGGCACAGAACGCACAGGGAGATCCAGATAAGGAGGATACTATTATGAAAAAATTAGCAGCGATTGCCATGGTTATGGCCATGACAGCAATGACGTTCGCCGGCTGTGGGAACAATGCGGCTCCCTCTGAGGGCGGAAGCACGACCACGGAGAGTACGTCCACGGAGGCGGCTGGCGGCGCTTCCTCTCAGGCATCTGCAGAGGGCGAGACCTACAAGATAGGCATCTGCCAGCTGGTACAGCACGATGCTCTGGATGCGGCGACAAAGGGATTCCAGGATGCGCTCACCGAGAAGCTGGGCGACAAGGTAGAGTTTGACTATCAGAACGCTTCCGGCGATTCCGCTACCTGCGCGACGATCGTCAACCAGTTTGTGTCATCCGACGTGGATCTGATTCTTGCAAACGCAACCGCGCCTCTGCAGTCCGCAGCGGCAGCGACCAAGGACATCCCGATCCTGGGGACCTCCATCACCGATTATGCAACGGCTCTGGAGATCGACAGCTGGACGGGTACCACCGGAACCAACATTTCCGGCACCTCTGATCTTGCACCCCTGGAGGAGCAGGCAGCTATGCTGAACGAGCTGTTCCCGGAGGCAAAGAAGGTAGGACTGCTGTATTGCTCGGCAGAGCCCAACTCCGAATACCAGGTAGGCGTGGTCAAGGAAGCGCTGGAGGGCCTGGGATATACTTGCACGGTATACACCTTTGCAGACTCCAACGATATCGCATCCGTTGCGACTGCGGCCGCTAACGACAGCGATGTGATCTATATCCCCACCGACAACACGGCAGCTTCCTCCACCGAGGTGATCGACAATATCTGCCGTCCTGCAGGCGTTCCCATCATCGCAGGCGAGGAGGGCATCTGCAAAGGCTGCGGCGTGGCGACCCTTTCCATCAGCTACTACGACCTGGGTTACAAGACCGGTGAGATGGCTTACGATATCCTGGTGAACGGCGCGGACGTTTCTTCTATGCCTGTAGAGTTTGCTCCTCAGGTCACCAAGAAGTACAACGCAGCGATCTGCGAGGAGCTGAACATCACTCCTCCCGAGGACTACGAGGCGATCGCGGAGTAAGCGGTCTTTCAAAAGAAAATATTGTTGTGCAAAGCGGCAGAAAGGACTTCTCTTTTCTGCCGCTTTTTGTTATAATATTGCCTGGATTGTATGAGTACCTATTCAGAGGAGGAAGAAAAAGTGAGTATCGTAAATCTGTTGAACGCTCTTCCGGGCGCCTGTGCACAGGGGCTGATCTGGGGAATTATGGCGATCGGAGTTTATCTGACCTACCGGATCCTGGATCTTGCCGATCTGACAGTGGACGGAACGATGTGTACCGGCGGCGCGGTGTGTATTTTCATGATGCTGAACGGATATAACGTGTGGGTGGCGCTTTTCGTGGCGTTTCTTGCGGGGATGCTGGCGGGAATGGTCACGGGGATCCTGCATACGTTTCTCGGAATCCCGGCGATTCTTGCGGGGATCCTGACGCAGCTGGGACTGTATTCCGTCAATTTAAGGATCCTGGGAAACAAGTCCAATCAGGCGATCAATGTGGACAAATACGACCTTTTGATCTCTCTTCGTTTTATCAAGGATGTCCCCTTCTATCGGAATACCATTCTGATCGTGGCGGTGATCACGGTGATTCTGATCGCCATTCTGTACTGGTTTTTCGGAACGGAGCTGGGCTGTTCCATACGGGCCACCGGCTCCAACGTCAACATGTCCAGGGCGCAGGGGATCAACACGGATTTTAACAAGGTGCTGGGGTTAATGATATCAAACGGCATCGTGGCATTTGCAAGCGGCCTGTATGCGCAGTACCAGGGGTTTGCGGATGTCAACGCGGGGCGCGGCGCCATTGTGATCGGCCTGGCGGCCGTGATCATCGGGCAGGTGGTGTTTGGCAGGATTCACGCCAACTTTGCATGTAAGCTTTTATTCGTGTCCCTGGGAGGCATTATTTACTATCTGGTGCTTCAGGTGGTCATGTGGTTCGGCTTGAACTCCAACGATCTCAAGCTGATCTCCGCGCTGGTCGTGGCGACGTTTCTGGCCATTCCGCACCTGAAGGAAACGTATTTTAAGGGAATCGGTAAGAAAGGTGGTGTGTCCCGTGCTTGACTTGGTGGGATTGAAAAAGACATTTAACACAGGCACTGTCAACGAAAAGACCGCGCTGAACGGTCTGGAGCTGCATCTGAAGGAGGGGGATTTTGTCACGGTCATCGGCGGAAACGGGGCGGGAAAGTCCACGATGCTGAATGCCATAGCGGGCACCTGGCTGGTGGACGAGGGCAGTATCCAAATCGACGGCATCGATGTGACCAGGCTCTCCGAGCATAAGCGCGCCAAATATCTGGGGAGGGTGTTCCAGGATCCCATGACGGGGACGGCGGCCAGTATGCAGATCGAGGAAAATCTGGCGCTTGCGTCGAGAAGAGGCGCCCTACGCACCCTAAAGCCGGGCATCACCCACAAGGAGAGGGATTTTTACAGGGAACAGCTGAAGATTTTGGATCTGGGCCTGGAGGACCGTCTCACCACCAGCGTGGGGCTTTTGTCCGGCGGACAGAGGCAGGCGCTGACTCTTTTGATGGCGACCCTCAAGAAGCCGAAGCTCCTTCTTTTGGATGAGCACACGGCAGCGCTGGACCCCAAGACGGCCGCCAAGGTGTTGGATGCCACCGACCGCATCGTGAAGAAGGACCACCTGACGACGGTCATGATCACCCACAATATGAAGGATGCCATCGCACACGGAAACCGCCTGATCATGATGCACGAGGGCCGCGTGATCTATGACGTGTCCGGCGAGGAAAAGCAGAATCTGCACGTGAGGGATCTTTTGGCCAAATTCGAGGAGGTCAGCGGGAGCGAATTTACCAACGACCGGATGATGCTGGCCTGACGTCTGCAGAAGAGGCGGCGGGAGCCTTTCCTCCTGAGCCGGAGATTCTTTTTCCTGAAATTTACAATTACCACTAGATTTTTTTCCTGTAATATGAGAAAATGTACGAGAATGATATTATTTTATCAATTACCCTGATAAGATAATAGCTATATACATATCGAAAGGAGAATTCACATGATTTATTCAAAGGAAGTTGAAGAAATGTGTCCCGTGGCACAGGGCGTACATCATGGCTGTGCACCTATCCCCGAAGAGGCCAAGTGGGTCCAGGCGAAAAAAGTAGAAGACATTTCCGGCTTTACACACGGTGTGGGCTGGTGTGCTCCCCAGCAGGGCGCGTGCAAGCTGTCCCTGAACGTAAAGGAGGGGATCATCCAGGAGGCTCTCGTGGAGACCATCGGATGCTCCGGTATGACTCATTCCGCAGCTATGGCCGCAGAAATCCTTCCCGGCCTGACGGTAATGGAGGCGCTGAACACCGATCTGGTATGTGACGCCATCAACACCGCTATGAGGGAGCTTTTCCTGCAGATCGTTTACGGCCGTACACAGAGCGCCTTCTCCGAGGAGGGACTGCCGGTGGGCGCCGGACTGGAGGATCTCGGCAAGGGCCTCAGAAGCCAGGTGGGAACCATGTATGGCACCCTGAAGAAGGGTCCCCGCTACCTGGAGATGGCGGAGGGCTATGTGACCGGTATCGCTTTGGACAAGGACGACCAGATCATCGGCTATCAGTTCGTGAGCCTTGGAAAGATGACGGATTTCATCAAAAAGGCCAAGGGTCAGTACGGCCGTGTGGACGATGCCGTGAAGATCATCGATCCCAGAAAAGAATGAGATGAAGGAGGACAGGAAAAATGGCTTTATTTGAATCATATGAGAGACGAATCGACAAGATCAACGAAGTGTTAAACAGCTATGGCATCTCCTCCATCGAAGAAGCGGAGAAGATCACCAAGGACGCAGGTCTGGACGTATACGACCAGGTGAAGAAGATCCAGCCCATCTGCTTTGAAAACGCATGTTGGGCCTACACGGTGGGCGCGGCTATCGCCATCAAGAAGGGCGCGCGGAAGGCTTCCGAGGCCGCAGCAGCCATCGGAGAGGGCCTGCAGGCATTCTGTATTCCCGGCTCCGTTGCGGACACCCGCAAGGTTGGCCTGGGCCACGGAAATCTGGGAAAGATGCTTTTGGAGGAGGACACCGACTGCTTCTGCTTCCTGGCAGGCCATGAATCCTTTGCGGCTGCAGAGGGCGCAATCGGTATCGCGGAGAAGGCGAACAAGGTTCGTCAGAAGCCTCTGCGCGTTATTCTGAACGGTCTGGGCAAGGACGCCGCCAAGATCATTTCCCGTATCAATGGCTTCACCTTCGTAGAGACCGAGTACGATCCCTATACCGACACTGTGAAGGAGATCGAGCGCATCGCATATTCCGACGGACTCCGCTCCAAGGTAAACTGCTACGGCGCAAACTCCGTACCCGAGGGCGTGGCGATCATGTGGAAGGAGAACGTGGACGTCTCCATCACCGGCAACTCCACCAACCCGACCAGATTCCAGCATCCGGTTGCAGGCACCTA
>CANRLX010000092.1 GCA_947631615.1 uncultured Acetatifactor sp. | reverse complement strand
GTCGGCATGAGGAGTTATGGGTTCCGGCAGAAGAACTTTCAGAATTTAATTCGCAAATTGAAATACCCATAAGAATCCGTCATGCTTTCTACGGGGAACAATATGCGGGAACGGAAATTTAAAAAATTATAATGTAATGGATTTTTCCTGTACAGTTCAATTCAACTGGAAGACTGTGACAAGGAATTATGTTGCATGGCAGAATTATGATTTTAAAGATGAAATAGAGAATGAAGAAAAACAAGTGTTGCTGACTGAAATTAAAAACATTTTAAAGCGTAATTGCAAGTGGTTTTTTGTATTTTAAAATATGATTCCGTTATAGGATGTGAAAATGTATTGTATTGAAATTATTTTTGAAGATATAAAAAAGAAACCCGCATTTTCAGGGGTTTCTCAGAAAAAAGAGCGATAGACGGGACTCGAACCCGCGATTTCCACCTTGGCAAGGTGGCGCTCTACCAACTGAGCCACTATCGCACATTCCAATGTAAAAATATCCGCAACGGACATTTCATACTATACTATATCAAACCGGAAAAGTCAACCCCCAAAAAGGGTTTTTATTTTTTTAATTTATTTTGCGACTTTTGGCAGGCTCGATCTCTGGCGGATCCTGGGTGCCCCATCTTTGGACTTGCGAAAACGGCGGGAATCGTCTACAATCTTATACAAATTCTACGATGATCTATCGGCAAAAAAAGGAAGAGGTCGGCATACGGGTATGGAAGCGAAAGAATATTCTACAAAAGAACTTTTCAGACGGTTTTTCCCTTATTTTGGGAGGTACAAGAGGACGCTGATCCTGGATCTGCTCTGTGCGTCCCTGACCACGCTCTGCGAGCTGGTGCTGCCGCTCATCATGCGGTATATCACAAACGAGGGCATACGGGATCTGGCGGCGCTGTCCGTGCGCACCGTCGGCGGGCTGGGATTGTTGTATTTGGCGCTGCGCGTGGTGGACTGCTTTGCCAGCTATTATATGGCGGACATGGGACATGTGATGGGAGCCAGGATCGAGACGGACATGAGACGGGATGCTTACGCCCATCTGCAGAAGCTCTCCAACACTTACTACAATAACACCAAGGTGGGACAGATCATGGGGCGTATCACCAACGATCTGTTCGATGTGACGGAGTTTGCCCACCACTGTCCGGAGGAGTTTTTTATCGCGGGGATCAAGACGGTGATCTCCTTTGTCATACTTGCGCGGATCCATTTTCTGCTCACGGTCCTGATTTTTCTGTGTGTGCCGCTTATGATCGCGGTGTGTATGCTCCTGAATTTTCGGCAGAGGAGGGCGTTTCGGCTCCAGAGAAACCAGATCGGCGAGCTGAACGCCCGAATCGAGGACAGCCTTCTGGGGCATAAGGTGGTCAAGGCGTTTGCCAACGAAGAGATCGAGAAGGAGAAGTTTGAGAGGGACAACGGGGAGTTTTTGAACATCAAGAAGCTGACCTACCGCTATATGGCGGCTTTTCAGACCTCGGTGAAGATGTTCGACGGCGTGATGTACCTGTTAGTGCTGGTAGCGGGGGGCATCTTTATGATCCGTGGCCTGATCGCTCCCGGGGATCTGGTGGCGTATGTGATGTATGTGTCCACGCTGATTGCCACCATCCGAAAGATCATTGAGTTTGGCGAGCAGTTTCAGCGAGGCGTCACCGGAATCGAGCGCTTTCTGCAGATTTTGGACGCGGATATCGAGATCTTTGACGAGCCGGATGCGGTGGAGCTGATATCTCCGCGAGGGGATATCGTTTTCGAGGACGTGTCCTTTGAGTATCCGGACGACCACAACAAGGTATTTACCGGGCTGAACCTGCACATCCATGCGGGGGAGAAGCTTGCGATTGTGGGGCCCTCCGGCGGTGGGAAGACGACGCTGTGCAACCTGATCCCTCGGTTCTACGACGTATCGAAGGGCCGGATCACGCTGGACGGAACGGACATCAAGCATTACACGCTGAAAAGTCTGCGCGGGAGCATCGGCATCGTGCAGCAGGACGTCTACCTGTTCTCGGGGACCATTCTGGAGAACATCCTGTACGGCCGGCCGGACGCGTCCAGAGAGGAGGCTGTGGAGGCGGCAAAGCGGGCCGGAGCCCACGAATTTATCTCGGAGCTCAAGGACGGCTACGACACCTATGTGGGGGAGCGGGGCGTAAAGCTTTCCGGCGGGCAGAAGCAGCGGATCAGCATCGCCAGGGTTTTTCTGAAAAATCCGCCCATCATCATTCTGGACGAAGCGACCTCGGCGCTGGACAACGAGAGCGAATTTGCGGTGGCGCGTTCTCTCGCAAAGCTCTCGGAGGGGCGCACCACTCTCACCATCGCCCACCGGCTCTCCAGCATCCGAAACTCCGACCGGATCCTGGTGCTGACGGACGCCGGTATCGTGGAGGAGGGAAACCATGAACAGCTCTTGGAAAAGAAGGGGATGTACTACCGCTTCTATGAGACGGCGGAGGCGCTGGCGTGAAAAACCTGCGGATGTGCAGGCGGGGATCGGAAAAGTGGGAGCGGCGTTGACAGCCGGAGTCTGTCAGGGTAAAATAAAAGAAAGAAGTACGGTTTTATATGACAAAGAGCGGGAACACCGTTGGACAGCGGAAAGGAGAGGGTTGTATGAAGCTGGTTTTCATTGGGGCGGACCACGAGGTGACGGGGAGCTGTCACTATCTGGAGGTGAATGGCAGGCATATTCTGGTGGACTACGGTATGGAGCAGGGGATCAACGTCTTTGAAAATGCTCCGCTTCCGGTGGAGGAAGGGCTGATCGACTATGTGTTCCTCACCCACGCCCATGTGGATCACTCCGGTATGCTGCCGCTTTTGTACGCGAAGGGATTTCGGGGACAGGTGTTTACCACGGACGCCTCCGCGGATCTGTGCAGCATCATGCTGCGCGACTGCGCCCACATTCAGATGATGGAGGCCGAGTGGAAGAACCGGAAGGCCAAGAGAGCTATGGAGGGCCAGGTGCAGGAGCCGCTCTACACCATGGAGGACGCGGAGGGGCTGATCAAGCGCATCGTGCCCTGTCATTATAATACAGAGGTAAATGTCTGCGAGGGTGTGAAGATCCGCTTCACGGACATCGGCCATCTGCTCGGTTCCGCCAGCATCGAGGTGTGGCTGACGGAGGACGGGCAAACCAAAAAAATCGTGTTTTCCGGCGATATCGGCAATGTGAACCAGCCGTTGATCAAGGATCCTTCCCCCACGGCGGAGGCGGACTATGTGGTGATGGAGTCCACCTACGGCGACCGCGTCCACACGGCGGAGCGGCCCGATTATGTGAAGGAGCTGGCCGCCGTTTTGCAGGAGACCTTTGATCGGGGCGGAAATGTGGTGATCCCCTCCTTTGCGGTGGGAAGGACCCAGGAGATGTTGTATTTTCTGCGAAAGATCAAGGTAGAGCGCCTGGTGAAGGGACATGAGAGCTTCCCTGTGTACGTGGACAGCCCGCTGGCGGTGGAGGCCACCGGCATTTTCCAGGAAAACCGGATGGAGTGCTACGACGAGGAGGCTATGGAGCTGGTGCGGGAGGGGATCAACCCGATCGCCTTCGCCGGACTGAAGCTGACCATCACCAGCGACGAATCTCGGGAGATCAATTTTAACGAGACCCCCAAGGTCATTATCTCCGCCTCCGGCATGTGTGAGGCCGGGCGGATCCGGCACCATTTGAAGCACAACCTCTGGAGGCCGGAGTGCACGATCCTCTTTGTGGGCTATCAGGCGATGGGGACGCTGGGGAGAAGTATCGTGGAGGGGGCGAAGGAGGTGCGGCTCTTCGGCGAGCCCATCCAGGTGCGGGCCCAGATCCGGCAGATCGCGGGTCTGAGCGGCCACGCGGACAAAGAGGGGCTGATCCGCTGGATCTCGGCGTTTCAGGAGAAGCCCAAGAAGGTCTTTGTGGTGCACGGGGAGGACAGCGTGTGCACTGCCTTCACGGAGTGTCTGAGGGTGGAGCACGGGCAGAGGGCCTACGCGCCCTACAGCGGCTCGGAGTTTGACCTTTTGAACAACCAGTTTACCTACGAGGCGGAGCCGGTGCCCGTGAGGAAGAAGACCAGGCCCGCGAGCGGCGTCTATGCCCGTCTGGTGGCGGCAGGACAGCGGCTTGTGGCCATCATCACAAGGAGCGACAGTATGGCCCACAAGGATATGGCGCGGTTTGCCGACCAGATCATCTCCCTGTGCGACAAGTGGGAAGCGTGAAGAGGGGCATACACCGGAAGGAGAGCTTAAGGAAATGAGTCTGGCAGACATCACATTTATCCATATGTGCAGGGATATCCTGGAGAACGGGACGAGCACGGAGGGGGAGAAGGTGCGCCCCCACTGGCCGGACGGGACGCCGGCGTACACGGTCAAACGGTTCGGCGTGGTGAACCGCTACGATCTGTCGCGGGAGTTTCCCATTATGACGCTTCGGAGGACGGCCCTGAAATCCGCCACGGATGAGATCCTCTGGATCTGGCAGAAGAAGTCCAACAATATTCACGACCTTCACAGCCACATCTGGGACGAGTGGGCGGATGAGGACGGTTCCATCGGAAAGGCATACGGCTATCAGCTTGGGGTAAAGCACCAATACAGGGAGGGAATGATGGATCAGGTGGATCGGGTGATCTACGACCTGAAAAACAATCCCTTCAGCCGCAGGATCATGACGAATCTCTACGTGCACCAGGATCTCCACGAGATGAATCTCTACCCCTGTGCTTACAGTATGACCTTCAATGTGACCCAAAAGAAAGGCGAGGACAAGCTGACGCTGAACGCCATTTTGAATCAGCGCTCCCAGGATGTGCTCGCGGCGAACAACTGGAATGTGGTGCAGTACGCGGTGCTTCTGCACATGCTGGCGCAGGTCTGCGATATGAAGGCGGGGGAACTGGTGCATGTGATCGCGGACGCCCACATTTATGACCGGCATATTCCCATCATACGGGAGCTGATCGCCAGGGAACCCAAGCCGGCCCCTGTCTTTTGGCTGAATCCCGAGGTGCACGATTTCTATCAGTTTACCCGAGACGACGTGCGGGTGGACAACTATGAGACGGGAGAACAGATCACGGATATCCCCATAGCGATTTGAATTGGAAACGGAATCAGAGTTGGAATCGGAAACGGAATCAGGATCGGAATTGGAATCAGGATCGGAATTGGAATCAGAAACGGAAACGGGATCAGGATCGGAATTGGAATCAGAAACGGAAACGGAATCAGAATCAGAATTGGAATCGGAATTTCGTGGGATGGCCCGACGCGGCGAGGGGAACTCTGCGGGGACATCTTAAGAATGGAGATGCGATGAACATTATTGTGACGGCGGATGAAAATTGGGCGATCGGCAGCGGGGGAGAGCCTTTGATCCGTATTCCCAACGACCAAAAGCAGTTTCGGAGGGAGACGGAAGGGAAGGTGGTGATCCTGGGGAGAAGGACGCTGGTCAC
The DNA here is from genome assembly GCA_947631615.1 of uncultured Acetatifactor sp. Taxonomy (GTDB): domain Bacteria; phylum Bacillota; class Clostridia; order Lachnospirales; family Lachnospiraceae; genus Acetatifactor. Next base: position 6,596 of record CANRLX010000092.1, on the reverse strand, counting down.
ACTCCCACAGGGGATGCCCCTGCAGAATTGCACCAATATCATACTCTCCAGGGATCCTTCCTGCAAGGTGAAGGGCGCCCAGGTCGTACACTCCCTGGAGGAGCTTTTGGAGGAGACAGGAAAATATCGGGATGAGGATGTGTATGTGATCGGCGGGGAGAGCGTTTACAGGCAGCTTCTCCCCTATTGTAATGTGGCGCATGTCACCAGGATCGATCACGCATACGCGGCGGACCGTCATTTCCCCGACCTGGATGCGGATCCAGAGTGGGAGATCACGGCGGACAGCGAGGAGCAGACCTATTTTGACATCCCTTATCAGTTTGTGAAATATGAGAGGAGATAAGCCTGGGAAAAAGGCAGTCCATCCGCAGAAACGCACAGAGATATTGACTTTTTCTGGGAAAAGTACGATAATGGGAGAAGATAATTCAGGAAAGAAGGAATGACCAATGGAAAAGAAAAATATCGACTGGAGTAATCTGGGCTTTGGCTATCTGCAGACGGATTACAGCTATGTGTCCAACTACAGGGACGGCGCATGGGACGAGGGCGGTCTCACTGAGGATCACACCGTCACCTTGAACGAGTGCGCGGGCGTGCTGCAGTATGCGCAGACCGTCTTTGAGGGTCTGAAGGCTTATACGACGGATGACGGACACATCGTGACCTTCCGCCCTGATTTGAACGATGAGAGACTGGCGGCTTCCGCGGCGCGACTGGAGATTCCGGTTCTGCCCAAGGGCCGTTTTCTGGAGGCGGTGACCAAGGTTGTGGCAGCCAACGCGGCTTATGTGCCCCCTTACGGCAGCGGCGCGACCCTGTATGTCCGCCCCTATATCTTTGGCTCCAACGCGGTGATCGGCGTGAAGCCCGCGGACGAATACCAGTTCCGTATTCTCTGTACGCCGGTGGGCCCTTACTTTAAGGGCGGCGCAAAGCCCATCACCATCCGCGTCAGCGATTTTGACCGGGCGGCTCCCCATGGAACCGGCAACATCAAGGCGGGCTTAAACTATGCGATGAGTCTGCACGCCATCGTGACCGCGCACAGGGAGGGGTATGACGAGAATCTGTACCTGGATCCCGGCACTCGGACGAAGGTGGAGGAGACCGGCGGCGCCAACTTCCTCTTTATCACCAAGGACAACAAGGTGGTGACCCCCAAGTCCGACAGCATCCTGCCCTCCATCACCCGCCGCTCCCTGATGCACGTGGCGCAGGAGTATCTGGGGCTTCAGGTGGAGCAGAGAGAGGTGTATCTGGACGAGGTGAAGGATTTCGCGGAGTGCGGCCTGTGCGGCACGGCGGCGGTGATTTCCCCTGTGGGCAAGATCGTGGATCACGGCAGGGAGATCTGTTTCCCCAGCGGCATGGACGAGATGGGGCCTGTCACCAAGAAGCTCTACGACACGCTGACCGGCATCCAGATGGGACGGATCGAAGCGCCCGAGGGCTGGATCCATGTGATCGCGTAATGCGGATATTCTTTCGGCAGAGACCGTGACGAGATACCTCCAGGGCGGACAGATCAAATGGGACGATCTGCCGCTTCGGAGGTATTTTTATGTCGAGATTTCATTTTGGTTTCAAAATGACACGGAATGATTTTTGTGGTAAGATACAGGGAGAGAAAAAGAGAAAGAATCGTGCTGCGGCCGTTTCTCAAACACAGGGAAGGAAAGGACAGGAGGGTGCGTGACGATGCAAAGCGGCAAAACGGTTTCAAAAGATAGAGGTGCCGGATCCGGCAGCCGGTCTGGGCGCATGGGGCGGCTCTGCGCTCTCCTTTTGTCCGCGGTATGCTGTCTGTGGGGACTCACCGCCTGCGGAGAGGGGGACGGCACCAAGGTGGTGTTTACCACCGGATTTGGCAAAAACGAGGTGTTCCGCATTGAGGACGAGGTCTGCACCCGACCGGAGATCATGGTCTATCTGACCACCGTACAGAATCAGTACGAGAACGTCTACGGCGCGGAGATCTGGAATACCACGCTGGACGGGGTGACTCTGGAGGAAAACGTAAAGGAGACGGTGCTTGCCAGGATCGCCCAGATCAAGTCCATGTATCTTCTGGCGAAGGATCGGGGCGTGACCCTGGACGCGGACGAGGAGGGGAAGGTGCGGCAGGCCGCGGAGGAGTATTGCGGCGCCCTCAATGAGACCGAGGTGGAGAGGATGGGAGTTTCCCAGAGCCTCGTGGAGGGGATGTATCGGGAATACGCTCTGGCGGATAAAGTCTATCGGCAGATCATACAGGATATCAATCCGGAGATCAGCGACGACGAGGCCAGGACGATCACGGTGCAGCATATTTTTTTCAGCACCACGATGAAGGATGGCGCCGGAAATCGGGTGGATTATCCGGAGGCGCAGAAGCAGGCGGTCTATGAGAAGGCGAGCGGGGTCAGAGAGCTTGCGGTGGACGGAGAGCACGATTTTGCGGAGCTTGCCACCCAGTACAGCGAGGACACCGCGATCACCTATTCCTTTGGAAAGGGCGAGATGGACGCGGCATTTGAGGAGGCGGCGTTTAATCTGGAGACGGGCGAGGTCAGCCAGGTGGTGGAGACGGATTCCGGATATCACATTATTAAATGCCTCAATACCTTTGACCGCGAGGAGACGGATGCCAATAAGCTGGAGATCGTGGAGGAGCGCCGCAGAGAGGTGTTTGGACAGGAGTACGACGCCTTTGTCTCCACACTGGTGCGCAGCCTGAACGAGGAGCTCTGGGAGGATCTGACGCTGATCCACGACGACCAGGTGACGACCTCCAACTTCTTTGAGATATACACAAAATATTTTCCGAGCTGAGACGGAGGGCCGTTTTAGAAAAATTTTAGAAATCAAAAAAGCGAGAAAATATGCGGCTTTGAGATGGATTATTAGCACTCGGTCAAAATGAGTGCTAATTTTTTCTTGACTTTTATTTGGGGAGAGCTTACACTTGTGGATAACGAGATATGACAAAACGTCATAGGGAATCAGAAAGGAATGTGGTGAAAATGGCAGCAAAGAGCGGAAGCCTATCAATCAGCAGTGAAAATATTTTTCCGATCATCAAAAAGTGGATGTACTCGGATCATGACATTTTTTACAGGGAGCTCATCTCCAACGGCTGCGATGCCGTTACGAAGCTGAAAAAAATCGATATGATGGGGGAGTACTCCCTGCCCCAGGGCTACAAGGGAAGGGTGGACGTGATCGTGGATCCGGAGGCAAAGACCTTGACTTTTGTGGACAACGGCCTGGGCATGACCGGATCGGAAGTGGAGGAATACATCAATCAGATCGCCTTCTCCGGCGCCACGGACTTTATCGAGAAATACAAGGACAAGAGCAATGCGGATCAGATCATCGGGCATTTCGGGCTGGGCTTTTATTCCGCGTTCATGGTGGCGGACGAGGTGCATATCGACACTCTCTCCTACAAAGAGGGGGCCAGCGCGGTGCACTGGGAGTGCGACGGCGGCACGAATTTCTCCATGGAGGACGGCACCAGGACGGAGGTGGGTACTTCCATCACCCTGTATCTGAACGAGGATTGCCTGGAGTTCTGCAACGAGTACAAGGCCAGAGAGGTGATAAAGAAGTACTGCTCTTTCATGCCCACGGAGATTTATCTGTCCAAGGCAAACACCAAGGAAACCCAGATCATTAAGCTGGAGGAGAAGCTTCCCGACGATGAGGTGATCGAGGAGATCCATCCCGAGCCCAAGGAGGCAAAGGAGGGCGAGGAAGCGCCCGAAGCCGGTGAGCAGGAGGAGAAGCTCAAGATAAAGAAGCGTCCGGAGCTTTTGAACGAGACGGAGCCCCTCTGGACCAAGAGCCCCAGCGCGTGCACGAAGGAGGAGTATCTGGAGTTTTACCGCAAGGTCTTCCAGGACTACAAGGAGCCCCTCTTCTGGATCCACCTGAACATGGATTATCCCTTTAACCTGAAGGGGATCCTTTATTTCCCCAAGATCAACATGGAGTATGAGTCCATTGAGGGAACCATTAAGCTGTACAATAATCAGGTCTTCATCGCGGACAACATCAAGGAGGTCATTCCGGAGTTCCTGCTCCTCTTAAAGGGTGTGATCGACTGTCCCGACCTGCCGTTGAATGTGTCCAGAAGCGCGCTGCAGAACGACGGTTTTGTGAAGAAGATCTCCGAGTATATCACCAAGAAGGTGGCGGACAAGCTCTCCGGCATGTGCAAAACCCAGAAGGAGGAGTACGACAAATACTGGGACGACATCAGTCCTTTCATCAAATTTGGCTGCCTCAGGGATGACAAATTCTGCGAGAAGATGACAGACTATATTCTCTTTAAGAATCTGGACGGCAAATATTTGACTCTGCCGGAGTGCCTGGAGGTAAAGCCCATCGACAGCGAGGAGTCAGAGAACACGCAGGATGCGGTGGACGAGAACGGACAGAAGGTGGAGGCCGAGATCGTAAACGAACCGGAACCCGAATCCGCCGAGGAGGCTTCCGGCGAGACGGATGGGGAAGCGGACGAGGAGGAAAAGAAGGAGAAGACCATCTACTACGTCACGGACGAGCAGCAGCAGAGTCAGTATATCAACATGTTCAGGGCTGCCAAGATGGATGCGGTGATTTTAAACCATAATATCGACCAGCCCTTTATCCAGCAGCTGGAGGCGAAGAACGAGGGCATCCGGTTCCAGCGCATCGACGCGGATGTGACGGACGCTCTGAAGTCCAAGACCTCCAAGAAGACCGAGAAGGAGCTGGAGGAGCAGGCGGAGAGCATCGCCAAGATCATGAAGAAAGCGCTCAAGAACGACAAGATCACGATCAAGGTGGAGAAGCTGAAGAATAAGAAAATTTCCTCCATGATCACTCTGTCCGAGGACAGCAGACGTATGCAGGATATGATGAAGATGTATGCGTCCTCCGGCATGGGCCTGGGAGATTTCGGAAGCGAGGGGGAGACCCTGATCCTCAATGCCAATCACCCGCTGGTACAGTATGTGACGGAGCACCAGGAGGGCAAGAACGTGGAGATGATCTGCGAACAGCTCTACGATCTGGCAAAGATCCAGCATGCGCCTCTTGCGGCGGAGGCTATGACCAAGTTTGTGGCCAGAAGCAACGAGATCATGATGCTGCTGGCAAAGGAATAAAAGGGCCGCAGCGGCAGCAGAAAAAATGGCTGACCTGCAATCCGAAACTCCAGTGAAAAAGTAAATTCCACCGCACTTTAAAATTTGGCGTATTTGAAATATTTTCAATGGCCAAAACGTCTGCCGGATGTTATAATCAAGAAGGGAGGGATAGGGTATGGCTTCCTCCGGACAGGAGAAGAAAACAGCCGCTCCGGCGCCGAGCGAGATTGCGCAAAACTTGAAAGTGGCGGATGAAAATGCCACATTTAAGTACGATGAGTCGGCGAGAAATATTGTGGCTCAGAAGTCGGTTCTGGCATATATATTAAAGAGCGCGCTTGACGAGTATGCAGAGTACACGGTGCAGGAGATCGCGGAGAGGTTTATTGAGGGTGAACCTGAGTTGAGAAAGACCGCGGTCCATCAGGACCATCCGGACAGGCAGGACGATCCCGGCATGATGAGCGGAGATGACAAGATAGAAGGAAAACCGACTGCCGACAAATCACAGAGGGACGGCACCGTTTATTTTGACATCCGTTTCATCGCGGTTCTTCCGTCGGATGGCGGTCGGATCGAAATTTTGATAAACTGCGAAATTCAAAACAGGGACACGCCGGGTTATCCGATCCCGAAGCGCGGCATCTATTATACAGCCAGAATGATTTCCTCTCAGCGGGGTACAATATTTAAAGACCAGGAGTACGGGAAGATTAAGAAATGCGTGAGTATCTGGCTGTGTGAAGATACGGCAGATGCCCGCTCCGACACCATCAACAGATATGCTTTCACGGAGGAGTGCCTGAGAGGGGATTTCCAGGAGGAGAAAAAGGACTATGACCTGATGACGGTCGTGGTGCTGCGGCTTGGACGTAAGGGAGAAAGCAGCGAGGATAATGCGATCCGGCTGTTGAGCAAGATGTTTTCTACAAATCTCAGCTATGAGGATAAGCTGGACGCGCTGCAGAACGAGTTTAAGATCCGTGTGAGCAGGGAAATGAGCGAGGAGGTGCAGAGTATGTGCAACTTGAGTTTGGGTGTTTTAAATAAAGGCAAGATGGAACAGGCCAAATCAACGGCGTATAGGCTTTATGATAAGGGAATGCCCTGTGAGGAAATTGCGGATGCGGTTGAAGTAGATATAGATACAGTCCGTGAGTGGCTTGCGGAGCGTGAGGAGATGCTTGTAAAGTAACAGGCCGTGGTTCGTGCAGGAACAGTATGCCTTTTTCGCACAGTGGGATAAATGCAGATATTGGAGTGTCGTTTACATTCTGGTATCTGCATTTATTGTTTGACATTAAAATAAATACTGTATTTTGGTTCGGAAATACAATCAATATGTAAGAGGAGTGCTCAAGAGTCAAGACGGGACGGACACAGAAAAATGTGTCCGTCTCCTTGAGTTTCCGTACTTTGCAATAAGAGGAATAAAAAACAACAGTTGGGGATGTTCCGTTGTCATCATATGGAGAT
>CANRLX010000091.1 GCA_947631615.1 uncultured Acetatifactor sp. | reverse complement strand
TCTCCATATGATGACAACGGAACATCCCCAACTGTTGTTTTTTATTCCTCTTATTGCAAAGTACGGAAACTCAAGGGATATCTTTGGAAATGGCATAAAAAATCAAAAAAAATAGGAAAAGACAAAAAAAGGGCAGGACAACCAGAGCCGCAGACGACGATTCTTTACGGCTCTGGTTGTTATATCCTTTTATAGCCATTTGCTATTCCCGAAGTTTCCTTCCCTCCTTCCGAACCCAGGCGTTTGAAATTTTTTTGTACAGCCCTGTGCGCGATCCAGACAAGACCGCGCGCAGGGCATTATAGCGCCGCCGGTACTTATGCGCCGTACTTTGGCGCGTTATGTACCGCTGCAGGCGCTATTATAGCGGAAGCGTGCCTGCGGCGGCTTGTCCAGGAAGCGCACGGACGCTTCGGACAAAATAATTGTTTTGGGATAAGCGTCTGGCGTGCCTTGCGGCAGGTCGTCAGGCGCACCGCTTAGTAACGGAGCGAGGCGCTCCGGCATTTGATAGATTAGGATGATTTAGTTCCATCCGGAAGGGAGATTAGTATGAGACACAGAATAAAATACGGGATAAGACAATGGTTTGCAGGATTCCTGTCGGTGGTCATGCTCATTTCCATGCTGCCTGTGACCGCGTATGCGGAGGGAGAAGGTGCGCCGGAAAAAACTGCAATAGAGCAGATACAGGAGCTGATCGATGCTCTGCCCAATGCGGAGGAGATCACAGCGGACAGCCAGACAGCGGTACGGGAACAGCTGGATGCCATAGATGCGGCCCTGTCGGAACTGGACGGGGAAGAGACGGCAAAGCTGGATGCTGCCCGCTATGAGGCGGCGCTGTCCGCCCTCTCTGCCTTGGACGGCACTACAGGAGACGAAACCGAAAAGAATGGGGCAGACCCCAACAACCGGAAGGGCACGACTCCGGTGCCGGAAAGTAATGAAAGTAAGGAAACAGGATCGGACACCGTGACGGGCGGAGATCTGCACACGGGGACGGCTGTGAAACGAGTGCAGTCTATGATAGATGCCTTGCCGGATGCGGAGACCGTCACCGCCGACAATCGGGCCGACGTGGAGGCACAGCTTACGGCCATCGACGAGGCGAAGCTGGCCCTGTCCCAGGAGGAACTGGACGCCCTGGACATCACCCGCTATAACGACGTCGTTTCCGCCCTGTTGTCGCTGGACGGAATGGCCGGGGCAGCTGTGCCGATGACGATAGAAGCTGAAAATTACTACCTTGATTGGGACGCAACATCCCAAAAGCTGGTGCAGAAAAACTTTCCCGGTAGCTTCATACCGGTGACAAACAGTACCAGCAGCTGGAGCAACGGCTGGTATGTGGTGGATGGAGATATTACGATTTCCGACCGTATTTCCGTAAGTGGTAGCGTCAACCTGATTCTGAAGGATTCCGGAAGCCTGACGGCAAGCAAGGGCATTATAGTGAACTCGGGCAATAGCCTGACCATCTATGCCCAGTCTGAGGATGCCGATATAATGGGGGTGCTGAAGGCAGCCGGTAGTTCTTACAGTGCCGGGATCGGAGGCGGACGTAAGGAAGCCGGAGGCACGGTCACCATCAACGGAGGCGCTGTCACCGCGAGCTCGAGAGGAGGTGCCGCCGGGATCGGAGGCGGATATGAGGGAGCCGGAGGCACGGTCACCATCAACGGGGGCATTGTCACCGCGAGCTCGAGCAGTAACACTGGCACGACCGGTGCCGGGATCGGAGGCGGATATAAGGGAGCCGGAGGCACGGTCACCATCAACGGGGGCATTGTCACCGCGAGCTCGAGCAACGGTGCCGGGATCGGAGGCGGATATTACAACGTCGGAGGCACGGTCACCATCAACGGGGGCATTGTCACCGCGAGCTCGAGCTACGGTATCGGGATCGGAAGAGGGAACGGTGGGGGCGACGACAGCAACTTCTCCACCGGCGCCAGCGGAAACGCCGTGATCCATACAAACTCTATTGAGGATCAAAATGGGAAAAGCAGTTGGAGCGGCATTATATTTATTGGAAATGAGGGTCAGGTATACGGCACGCCGACGCCCGCCTATGATTTTGAGGTAAAGGCAGAGGAGACCCTGAAAGTGCCCCAGGGACATCCCCTGCATATCGCAGCGGGCGTGACGATGACCAATAACGGCACGATCCAGGTCGGCAGCTCGAGTGACCTAAACGCTGTGCTCAACAATGAGGGTGCGGTCAACAACGGCGGGACGATCGATGTCTATGGACAGCTTGCCAATGGCGAGAAAGGGATCACAAAGATAGGGGAAGGCAAGATTGTCTATCATTTCAACCTGGATGTTACCGCTCCCGTCTTTGCGGATACCACATACGGCTCTTCCAGGCCGCCTGCCCAGGCAATCACGATTACGAATAACGACGAGAAGGAGGCTTACATTTCCAAGGTGGAGCTTGTGGGAGGTGATTTTTCTTTCGTGCAGGAAGGCGGCACGAACACAAAGCTGGCCAAAGGCGCAATCAACACATCCTGGACGATCCAGCCGAACGCGGGGCTTTCTGTCGGCACTCATACCGCCGAAATCAGCGTCTCTTATCAGATCGGCGGCACGAGCAGAACCTCCAAAGCGGAAGTGTCCTTTACCGTTACCCAGGCTGTGCCCACGGTCAAGGTGACGGCGGCTGCTGCGGACGGAGAGCCGACCTATGGAGACGACATCACTCTCACCGCCACGGTGAGCGCTGCCGGTGTGAAGGCGGCGGATATGATGGACGCAGGGGGAAAGGTGACCTTCCAGGCCGGGAGCGTGTCCCTGGGCACGGCAGAGCTGCAGACGGTCACGTCCGCCGGCACATCGGAAGAGGTGAAAGCCACCCTGACCATTTTCGGCACGGACCGGGAAAAGCAGAAAGCGCTGTTCGGAGAAGGCAGCGATACCGTCGTCACCGCCCAATACAGCGGGAACGGCAAGGTGCAACCTAGCGAAGAGACTGCCAAGGTCACCATGAAGCCCAAGGAGCTGACCTTCTCTTTCCATCCGAATAACAGGGTGTATGACGAAACCACTGTATTAAAGGGCAGCTTTGACGATTTCTCCGGCCAGTTGGTAACGGAGGGCGGGGAACAAGATGAGGTGAAGGTCGAGAGCTATACCGCAAATGCCGAAAGTGCCGACGTTGGAAACGGGAAAACCGTCACAGTGACGGAAATCAAGCTTGGCGGAGCGGATGCGAAATACTATACGCCGGGCGCGGTCACCTGCGGGACAGTGGACATCTATCCGGCAGCATCCACTGTGACGGACGTGCCCACGGGAGAGACCGGGCTCACTTATACCGGGGAGGCCCTGAAGCTTCTCTCCGGGGAGGCGGAGTGCGCCGGCGGAAGCATGAGGTACTATGTGGGGGCAAAGGATGATTCTTCCGAACCCGGCTTAGAGGCGGTATGGAAAGAAGATCTTTCGGATCTCACGGCCACAGACGCCGGGACGTACACGGTCTGGTACTACGTGAAGGGGGATGCAAACCACAGCGACACGAAACCTGCGTCCCTTACGGTTACCATCAATAAGGCCCAAGCCACAGTCACCACGGCGCCCGCCGGAAAACTGGTTTATGGCGAGGACGTCATCCTCACCGCCGTCATCCACTCTGACAGTGTCGAGGCGGCCCAGGCGGAGCAGATCACCGGCGAAGTGGCGTTTCAGATCGGAGAGACCATCCTGGGAACGGCAGAGGTACAGGACGTTGCGATGGCGGACGGCACATCGGGAGGAATAAGCATAGTGAGAGCGGCCACCCTGACCATCTCCGGCTCTGACCGGGAGAGGCAGCACACCCTGTTCGGTACGGACAGCAGTACGGCTCTTACGCTTACCGCCTCTTACACCAGTGGAAATGACAGCATTAACTCAGGCGCCGATGCCACGGGCACGAGCGTGGCTATGGAACGGAAGATACTGAGATACACCGTAACTGCCGCAGATAAAATTTACGATGACAGTGCGGAGGTCGTTGTGTCTCTTGCTCCCGTAAACGGGGTTTCGGACGATGATGTGACCCTCACCGCGAAAGGACATCTGACCAGCGGGGACGCGGGAGAGTATTCCACCGTCAACCTGTCCGATATCCAGATCGAGGGAGGTGACGTAAAGTATTATACGGTAGAAACGGCGGCGGACGATGTGCCCCTTGCCGCTCCGGTCAGGATCACGAAAAAAGAAGCGGAGGTCACGGTTCTGCCCACCGGCGCGGAGAATCTCACCTATACCGGAGAGGCCCTGACGCTTCTCTCCGGGGAGGCGGAGTGTATCGGCGGAAGTATGCGGTACTATGTGGGGGCAAAGGATGATTCTTCCGAACCAGGCCCCGACGCGGCGTGGAAAGAGAATCTTTCGGATCTTGCGGCCACAGACGCCGGGACGTACACGGTCTGGTACTACGTGAAGGGGGATGCGAACCACAGCGACACGCCCCCCGCGTCCCTTACGGTTACTGTGGAAAAGGCGGAGGGCAGGGGCCGCGTCGCTCTGAAGGGTTACTTCTGCGGCGATACGGATGTAGACCCGGAGGCGGAATCGGATACCAACGGCACAGAAAACGTGACGTATCTCTACCGGGAAAAGGGCGCGGAGGACAGCGCCTACAGCGAAAACAAACCACTTGTGGCGGGGGAATATACGGTGAAGGCTGTTTTTGCGGAGACCGCAAATTATAAAGAAGCGGAGGCGGAGGCGGACTTTACGGTCACGCACCGGTTTGACGCCGACTGGAATGTGGAGAAGGACGGCGTCTACCAGACTTGCCCGTGCCACACGGATTTCCGCCTGACGGAGAGCGGGCTTACGGAGGTCCCGGAGGCCCTGCGGGAGAACGAGGTGTTAAACACACCGGATAAGATCGTCAAGGCTCTTACACAGGAGGCGGCGGAGCAGGTGCCCATCCCGGAGCAGAACAGCGTCGTTTATGATGTAAAACTCCTGATCAAAGACAGCGGCAGTTTGGACTGGACGGAGGCGACGGAGGAGAACTTCCCCGAGAAAGGCATCGATGTCATACTGCCTTATCCGGAAGGCACAGATTCCAGCTATACGTTTACGGTGATCCATATGATCTCCGCAGGCGAGAAGGCCGGTCAGACGGAGAAGCTGGATGTCACCAACACAGAGCAGGGCATTTCCTTTACGGTAAAGAGCCTGTCTCCCTTCTATATCGGATGGACGGCGCCCTCTCTGCCGGCGATAGAAACGCCTTCGGAGGAGGACGACGAAGAAACGGAGCTGGGGATTGTGACACAACAGGCTTTCGCTTTCGCCGGCGCGGCGGCTGAAAAGAGCATGGTCAAGGCGGACGGAGCCAATCCAAAGAGCACACTTGCCGGGGCGACCCATGAGCCGGAAGGACATAAGGAGAACGATGCGGGTCAGAAGGAATCTGCTTCCGATGGGAGCAGAGAGACGGAGGAGACCGGGGCTGTCCAGGAGACGGAAGAGACCGGGGCCGTCCAGGAGGCGGACGAAACATTGTCTGTCCAGTCCGACAGCGATTTAAACAGTCATTTTGGAATCTGGATACTGGCAATTCTGCTCCTGTTGCTGGCGTTTTTGGCTATGATCTTTCTGCTCTTGAAAAGACGGAAGGAGGAAAACGAGGACTGACGGCCACAGGCGGAAATAAGGAGGGGCTGCTGCAAAATAGAGGAATCCTCTATGGAGCAGCAGCGCTCTTTTACTTCCAGGCGGTTTTGGCTTGGTGATTGACAATATTTTATTTGTATGCTATAGTGTACATGCTTTTAGCTTTACCCATACAGAGGAAAATACAGGTTTGACTTCGCAGATGAGGTTGTTTCTTCCTTGTCTGTATTTTTTTGGAATCTGTATTTGGGGGAAGCGGGAAAGGATAAAAGGAGGAAAAGATTATGTTAGAAATTGTCACCAAAGTCAACGACGTGGTCAACGGTATCGTCTGGGGCTGGCCGGCGCTGATCCTTTTGGCGTTTGTGGGGATCCTGATGACCTGCCTGACCAAATTTTTCCAGATCGGCCACATCGGCCACTGGATGAAGATGACGGTGGGCGCCATCTTTCAGGACAGACACGTGGTGGGGCACACTAAGGATAAGTCCATCTCCCAGTTTCAGTCCCTTTGTACCGCTCTGGCGGCCACTGTGGGCACCGGCAACATCGTGGGTGTGGCCGGTGCGATCATGGTGGGAGGGCCGGGCGCTGTGTTCTGGATGTGGATCATCGCCTTTTTCGGCATGATGACCAACTATTCCGAGAACGTGCTGGGTATCTTCTACCGCCGCAAGAATAAGGCGGGGGAGTGGTCCGGAGGCGCGATGTACTATCTGCGGGACGGCCTTGGGGCCAAGAAGGGGTGTAAGCAGATCGGCATGATCCTGGCGGTGCTGTTCTCCATCTTCTGTTTCCTGGCCTCCTTCGGAATCGGCAACATGACCCAGGTCAATTCCATCTCTGGAAATATGCACGCTGTGTTTGGCGTTCCCACCTGGGTGACCGGCATCGTGATCCTGATCCTGGGAGGTCTGGTGATCGTGGGAGGCTTAAAGAGGATTGCCTCCGTCACCGAGAAGATCGTGCCCTTCATGGTAGTGATCTACATCGTGGGCAGCGTGGTGATCTTCTTCACCAATATCTCCCATGTGGGCGCCGTGTTCACCGCGATCTTTAAGGGCGCGTTTGCCATGCAGGCAGTGGGCGGCGGTATCGTGGGATCCGGTATCCGTCTCGCCATCGAGCAGGGAATGAAGAGAGGCGTGTTCTCCAACGAGGCGGGTCTCGGTTCCTCCGTTATGGTGCACTCCAGCTCCAATGTGAAGGAGCCCGTCCGCCAGGGGATGTGGGGGATCTTTGAGGTGTTTGCGGACACCATCATCGTCTGCACGCTGACGGCGTTTTCCGTGCTGTCCTCGGGCCTGATCGACTTAAATACCGGCGAGGCCCTGACGGAATATGGAAACGTCACCCTCACCAGCGCAAACATGGTGTCTACGGTGTTCTCCATCCATTTCGGAAAGCTGGGCTCCGGTTTTGTGGCGATCGCCGTCATGCTCTTTGCCTTCTCCACGGTTCTGGGCTGGAGCCATTACGGCACGAAGGCGTGTGAATTTTTGTTTGGCGAGAAATTTACTATGGTCTACCGTGTGATCTTCGTGCTGGCGATCTTCGGCGGTGCGGTGATGAGCGACAATCTGGCGTGGGATCTGGCAGATACCTTCAACGGCCTGATGATGCTTCCCAACCTGGTGGGTGTGCTGGTGCTGTCTCCCCAGGTCTACAGGATCACCAAAAACTATGTGGACCGCGTGATCAAGGGCAAGAAGGAGAAGCCTCTCCTCTCCGCGTTCGCGGATATCCAGGCGCTGCAGGAGAAGGATCTGGAGGCGAGCGCTTAAGCCCGGGGCTGCATAAAAAAGCGTCCGGCTGTACATACTAGAGGAAAACGACAGGAAAGGCGGGATCCGGTATGGACAGCAAACAGGAACAGCAAAAACAATACGAGAAATATGTAAAAGAAGTGACACCGACCCACAACCTCTGGCTTCAAATGCTGAAGGCGTTTCTTGTGGGCGGTGTCATCTGCGTTTTCGGACAGTTTATTTTAAATACGGCGACCGGATCGTTCGGCCTGGACAAGCAGACCGCGGGAAGCTGGTGCTCCCTGATACTGATTCTTTGCTCGGTGCTGCTGACCGGCCTGAACATCTATCCCAGCATCGTGAAGTGGGGCGGCGCCGGCGCGCTTGTTCCCATCACCGGCTTTGCCAACTCCGTGGCGGCGCCCGCCATCGAGTTTCAGAAGGAGGGGCAGGTCTTCGGGATCGGCTGCAAGATCTTTACCATCGCGGGCCCCGTGATCCTCTACGGCATAGTGACCAGCTGGGCCCTGGGGCTGATATACTGGGCGGGAAAAGTGTTTGGGTGGTTCTAGCTAGAGAGGAGAGCGTTTGGACACCGAAAAGGCGAGCGTTTGGGGTTGCCTCCAGTCAGAGAATGTAGTATAATAAATGCGCTTTGTTTCATAACAGACAGTTCGCAACCATCCTGTCTTAAAACAAAACTAGGGATCGTCGGGGAAAGCCGTCCGCTGGGTGGCTTTTGCCGTCAAAATGGGATGGGAGTCTGCTTGGCAGGCTCCTTTTTTCTGTGCGGACAAAGGAGGAGGGCATGGAGAGATACGCTGAGATCACACACAAGAATCCGCGGGAGATCCTTCTTTTGAGGGGATCCGGATGCAGGTGGAAACGGTGTGCCTTCTGTGACTATCACCTGGACTTTAGTCCCGACGAGGATGCCAATTACGCGCTGAACCGGAGGGAGATCCAAAAGGTCACCGGAAAATACAGGAAGCTGGAGGTCATCAACTCCGGAAGCTTTGTGGATCTGGACAGGCGGACCATGGAGCTGCTCCGAAGGACCTGCGTGGAAAAGCATATCGAGGAGATCCATTTTGAGTGCCACTACATCCATAGGGGCGCGATCCGAGAGCTGCGCCAAAGCTTTGCAAAGTCCGGCGTTTGTGTCAAGGTCAAGATCGGCGTGGAGACTTTCGACGCCGACTACAGGGAGCGGGTGCTCCATAAGGGGATCGGAGAGCGGGAGCCTGCGCGGATCGCGGAGGATTTCGACGAGGTTTGCCTCCTCTTCGGCCTGCGGGGACAGACACAGGAGAGTATGCGCAGGGATATCGAGACAGGACTTTTGTATTTTGAACGGGTCTGTGTGAACATTATGGTGGAAAATACCACCGATATCCGGCCGGATCCGGACGTGGCAGCCGTTTTTATGGAAAAGCTCTATCCGGTGTACCGGCTGGACGAACGGGTGGATATTCTGCTGCAAAATACCGATTTCGGAGTGGGAGGAGAAGAGAAAAAATGATGTGCAATGAGATGCTGCTGGTGTTGGAATTGGTGATGGTTTATGCCTGTGTGGTGCTGTTTTACCGTTTTCTGGGAAAGGAGGGGCTGTACTGCTTTACGGTGCTTGCGACGATCGCCGCAAACATTGAGGTACTGATCGTGGTGGACGCCTTCGGCATGGAGCAGACCCTGGGAAATATCCTGTTCGCCTCTACGTTTCTCGTGACGGATATCTTAAGCGAGATGGAGGGAAAGAAAGCCGCCAATCGTGCGGTTCTTCTGGGGTTTGTCTCCTCGGCGGTATTTATTCTGATTTCCCAGATGTGGATGCTGTTTGCGCCAAACGCAAGCGACTGGGCGTCGCCCGCGATCCGCACGGTGTTCTCCAATACGCCCAGGCTGATGCTCAGCAGCATCCTGGTCTATGCGGTGGTGCAGACCTTCGACGTGTTTGCCTATCATGCGATCTGGGAGAGGACGACGAAGCGCTTCGGGGATTCCAGGCGTTTCCTGTGGCTGAGAAACAACGGCTCCACCCTGATGTCCCAGTTTTTTAACACCTTTTTGTATACCTTTGCGGCGTTTTGGGGCGTCTATGAGACGGGGACGCTCTGGAATATCGTTTTTTCCAGCTATGTGATCTTTATCTTCACAAGCCTTTTGGACACACCGGCCATCTATCTGGCGCGGAGACTGACGGATCCGGCGAAGTGATGGTAGGCAGCGATATCAGTGAGTTCGGCGAAGAGACGGTAGGCGGCGACGTCAGTGAGTTTGGCGAGGTGTCAGTAGGCTACTGCGGCGTGGACGAACACTTGTGTCCGGAATCCGGCTGTCTCGTAGGTTTCGGCGTAGTCGGCGGGTATCAGGTAAATACGTCCGGCTTGGGGCTCGGGGATTGTCTGTCCCTGGATGAGGGCCGGATCCGACACAAAGCGAAAAGGACCAAAGGAATCCGCGATCAGGAAGGCGTCGGGGTAATTTCTGAATACCACGGTGTCCCGATAGGTTGTGACGGGGATCCGGCTGTAAAATAGGATCTTGGGATGGTATACCTGCATCACCAGGTCGATCTCGCCGTCGTCTCCCGCAAGCGCCATAGCGTATTCCACGGCATCCTCCAGTCCTTCCTGGAAATTTTCCGAGATGGTGTCTCTGTATGCGCCGAAGTAATAGCGCTCAAAAGAGACCAGGCAGAGAAGGAGGAGAACGGCCGAGAGAAGCCCTGCCTGGGGAAAGAAGCGGCCGATCCATTTTGCGGCGCAGTAGATGCCGATGCCTACAAAGAGGATGACGGGCAGATGGATGCAGTTGATCCGGTTGACGTTGACTGTAATCAGGCTGCCCAGAAGAACCGCGCAAAAAAAGGGGATAAGTAACATTGCGCACCCGTCGAATTTCCGGCTGCGAAGGCTTGTCCAGGCCCTCTTAAGGCAGGACAGAAGACCAATGATCCCAAAGGGAAGCGCCCAGCGGTAGTACAACCCGAAGCGGGCGGAGGCGTTCCAGTCGTACCCGTCGTCCTGTTTTACCAGGACCGTCAGAAGGTGCTTGAGCTTCCAGAGCATCCCCTGAAAGGAGATCTCGCTGTCGCGCATGACTAACAGCCTGGGAACGGAGAAAAAGGGCGTACAAATCTCCGGCACCACCCCTTGATTGACCAGGAGAAAGAGAAGTAACGGGGCCGCGAAAAGGGCCAGTATCACCAGCGAAAGGAACGCGTTTCGATCCCAGTGAAAGCAGCCTGTGTAGACCAGGTAAGCCCACTGCAGGAAAAGCATCAGGGGCACAATGGGCCAGATCGTGGCGTAGCAGTACAGGCTCAGCCCATAGAACAGCGCCGACAGGGGGAGAAAGCGGGGGCGCTGTGCGCCCAGCACAAAGAAGCACAGGCCGAACAGGAGGAAACCCGGCGCCAGGTTGGATTCCATCCCCCAGCGCGAGATCGTGATATGCCAGGGGCAGATTGCCAGATAGAGGAGGCCGATGAGAGCCGCCCTCTGCCCATAGCAGATCTGCAGCAGCTTCCAGGCGGCCAGCAGACTGAAGATGGCGGTCAGCGCCTGGGGCAGGCGGATCACCCAGGTGTGCGCCCCGAACACGGCGAGAAAGGGGATCATCAGATAGGTGTTTAGCGCGTTCATGCCGCTGCCCCAGGTGGTCAGATAGACCGGAAAACGGTAGCCGAAGCTGTCCGTACCGCTGTGGAGCAGAGAGAGGGCCTCGTAGCCCGCAAACGCCTCGTCCTGGTTGATCCCGCCGGGGACGCTCCCAAGCCCCCACAGCCGCACCAGCGCGCCCAGAAGAAAGAAGAGGGCGGCCAGAAGGGTGCAGCGGTCGATCGGGGGGGTCTTCAAAGTTTTTTTTGAAAAGACAAAAGGTCTCTTGGTCATAGCAGTTCTCCTTCGGCGGACGATTCTTTTTTCATTTTATCCTGAAAGCCAGGGTTTGTAAAGGATGCGCGGCGTCCGGCAGGCATATTTTGCCTTGGACCGGTGCAGACTATGGAAAAAAGGATCGTAGGTGGGAGAGAGAGTATGCCGAATGTGACTGTTTATCTGAAATGTGACCGCAATGTGGAGGTACAGGCGCCGGACGCCTATCTGAGCGACTTGGGGAGCCTGCGCTGTCAGGACGGCGCGGTGAGCGCCAAGTGCAAGGCGATAAAGGTACACCATTTCAAGGAAGGTGGAACAAAGCGCACTGTGATCAGCGCCCTGAAGCTGGTGGAGCTGATGGAGCAGGCCTGCCCCAATATCAGCGTGGAGGTCCTGGGGGAGACGGATGTGCTGGTGGAATGGGTGACGGTGAAGAAGCGCAAGGGATGGCAGCAGGGGATGAAGATCGCCCTGGTGTGCCTGGTCAGCTTCTTTGGAACGGCGTTTACGATTATGGCCTACCACAACGACGTGGGGATCAACGACGTATTTCGGGAAATCTATCAAATCGCTATGAACAGAGAGCCCTCCGGCGTCAATGTGCTGGAGGTCTCCTATTCTGTCGGGCTGGCGGCGGGGATCATCACCTTCTTTAACCACGTGGGCGGCAGAAGGCTGACCAAGGATCCCACTCCCATCGAGGTGGCTATGCGCAACTATGAGCAGGATGTGGACATGACCCTGATCGAGACCGCCGGACGGGAGGGGAAGGAAGAGGAGACGGGAGAGTCGTGAAATATGTGGAATATGTGGAATATCGGGTTGAAATACCCGCTGTGTTGGTGGTAAAATAAGGCTGGACA
>CANRLX010000090.1 GCA_947631615.1 uncultured Acetatifactor sp. | reverse complement strand
GGTTACAAGATCAACCGTGCGGCAGACGATGCAGCAGGTCTGGCTATTTCCGAGAAGATGAGAAAGCAGATCAGAGGTCTGACCCAGGCATCCGCAAACGCGGAGGACGGCATCAGCGCCGTACAGACCGCAGAGGGCGCTCTGACCGAAGTGCACGACATGCTCCAGAGAATGAACGAGCTGGCTGTGAAGTCTGCCAACGGCACCAACAGCGAGTCTGACAGGGCTTCTATCCAGGCAGAGATCGATCAGCTCACCACGGAGATCGACCGTGTTGCGGAGACCACCAAGTTTAACGAGACCTATCTGTTAAAGGGCGACAGAAGCCTGGAAAAAGGATACACCTACAGCTACAAGAATTTTAAGACAGCACAGGCTGCCGGAGCACAGTTTAGCACGGACGCTGCATCGAGTTTTACGTTAGAAGAGGTGACGGCTGCCGGAGCCGGCGTTACCGATCAAAAGACCCAGGATGAGCTGAATGAGCTTTTGGTGTCCCTGAGAGATCAGGGCGTTAAGCTGACCAGGACAGGCAAATCGGATGGCGCTGAGACTCCCACATACAGCTGGGATCTGAAGCTGGAATTGATGGGCGATGCTGCGGAAAAATTCACGGTGAGTGAAACGGCGGAGGCCGGTAAGTTTCAGGTGACAGACAAGGAAGGCAACGTGCTGTTGGAGCTGGACGCTTCAAAAGCAGTTGAAAAAGATGCAGGAAAGGCTGATGTAGATAAGGTCACCAGCGCTAATTTGGTGGCGACGAAGGTCACGGCATCTCAGCTTGAAGCGGCACAGGCAAAGTATTATGACAAGGAAGGAAACGCCATTGCGCCCAACGCCCTGAGCGACTACTTTACTACCAAAGAGGACGGAACCATCGCAAAGAAGGTCGGCGCGCCGCAGCTGTATGATGCGGTGGGCAATGAAACGAACGGTAACGTAGAGGATGTTGCCAGCTTGAAGGATTTGACGGCTGCCCTGAGACTGTCCCTTCATGTAGGTGCGGATGCAACCTCCAACAATCAGATCACCATGAATATTGAGACCATGAGCGCAAAGGGTCTGGGTGTAAACGGCCTGAAGGTGGATGGCGTGGATGATACCAATGCGCTGACCGCCATCGATACGATCAAGGTCGCTATTCAGAAGGTGTCCAATCAGCGCTCGGATCTCGGTGCGATCCAGAACCGTCTGGAGCACACCATCAACAACCTGGACAACGTAGTGGAGAACACCACTTCCGCTGAGAGCCAGATCCGCGATACCGATATGGCTACCGAGATGGTGAAGTATTCTAACAACAACATTCTTGCACAGGCTGGCCAGGCTATGCTTGCACAGGCCAATCAGTCGAATCAGGGCGTTCTGTCCCTGCTGGGATAATGTTGCAAAAACCGTAACGTAAAAAAGGGCCGGATCATCCGAATCCCCAAGGAGACCGCCGTACCGACAAAGAGCTGTCGATGCGGCGGTCTTTTGTTTTTTTGTGAATTGTTATTGACTTATGTCCTTATTCTTAGTAAACTAACAGGGATCTCTCTGTTTACATGTATACATAAAAACACAAAGGTGAAAAAGCGACGTGGTGTGCCGAGAGAGAATTACTAACTGTAGAAAGGAATACAAATTATGAGTGCACAAATTGGTATTATCCTGTCGATCGTGGCGTATCTTGCCATTATGATCTATGTCGGATTTTACTTCAGCAGAAAAAGCGATAACTCTGCGGAGGGCTTTTATCTGGGCGGACGGAAGCTGGGCCCCCTGGTGGCGGCCATGAGCGCGGAGGCGTCGGACATGAGCAGCTATCTGTTGATGGGGCTTCCCGGGCTTGCGTACCTGACCGGTATCGCGGACGTGGGCTGGACCGTGGTCGGTCTGGCGGTGGGCACCTATTTAAACTGGCTGATCGTGGCGCGCAGGCTGCGCAGATACTCCGAAAAGTGCGGGGCGATCACGATCCCCGAATTTTTCTCCAAGAGATATCGCGACAGCCGGAATGTATTGATGTGTATTGCGGCGATCGTGATCCTGATCTTCTTTATCCCTTACACGGCGTCGGGATTTAAGGCTGTGGGGACGCTGTTCTCCACGCTCTTTGGCATGGATTATCACCTGGCGATGCTGATCGGAGCCCTGTTCGTCGTAGGCTATACCGTTTTGGGCGGCTTCCTTGCGGTGTCCACCACGGACCTGATCCAGAGCATCGTGATGACGGTTGCGCTGATCGTGATCGTGTTCTTCGGCATCAACGTGGCGGGCGGCTGGTCCGCGGTGATGGACAATGCGCACTCCCTGTCCGGTTATCTCAGCATGGTGCAGACCCACGATCCGGCGACGGGAGCGGCGGCGCCCTACGGGCTTCTCACGATCCTCTCCACCACGGCGTGGGGACTGGGATATTTCGGTATGCCCCACATCCTGCTTCGCTTTATGGCGATACGGGATGAGAACGAGCTGAAGACCTCCAGAAGGATCGCTTCGATCTGGGTGGTGATCTCCATGACGGTGGCGATCCTGATCGGCCTGATCGGGTGCGCGGCCTCTGCGTCGGGTGCGATACCGGTCCTGGGCAGCAGCGCCGAGTCGGAGACCGTGGTGATCCAGTTCTCCCATCTTTTGGCACAGCACGGGCTGCTCGCGGCGATCGTGGCAGGCGTGGTGCTGGCGGGGATCCTGGCCTGCACTATGTCGACTGCCGATTCCCAGCTTTTGACGGCGGCGTCCAGCGTGTCCCAGAACCTGATCCAGGACTTCTTTAAGGTCAAGCTCAGCGAGAAAAAGTCCATGCTGGCGGCGCGGCTGACGGTGCTGGCGATCGCCCTGATCGGCGTGGTGCTGGCCTGGAATCCGGACAGCTCCGTGTTTACCATCGTGTCCTTCGCGTGGGCAGGCTTCGGCGGGACCTTCGGGCCGATCATGCTGTTCTCCCTGTTCTGGAAGCGGACGAATTTCGCCGGGGCGGCAGCAGGCATGATCTCCGGCGGCGTCATGGTGTTTGCCTGGAAGTATCTGGTGCGCCCTCTGGGAGGCGTGTGGGATATCTATGAGCTGCTTCCCGCTTTCCTGGTGAGCTGCGCGGCCATTCTGATCTTTTCTCTGCTGACCGCGAAGCCCTCCGAGGAGATCGTAAAGGAGTTTGAGTCCGTTGGTTAAAAGGCCGTCTTTCTTCCCGTCGGAAGCGGCTGCGGCCCTGTGGGAAATGCTGGCGCTTTCAGCGCGCCAGCCCCGCGCCGGCGGCTTTTTAAAAATTTTTTAAAATTTCTCTTGCAAATTCTCCCAACATACTATATAATACTCCTTGCTGTGGCATGATAGCTGTGAAGCGTGAGGTTGCTGCCTGCAGGTAACTGAGGGCAGGTTTTCCGTGGAGCGAATGTCAAGTTACAAAACTGACGACAAGTCACTGTACCATAATACAGTCTGCAGCAAAGGCAGAAACGACGTGTGGATCCGGATCTATAGATAAGTGCGTTGCGTAAAGGTTCAGGACACACACGGGAGAGTGTACAGTCACCGCTTGTCGTACTTAAGCAGTAAAAGTGCGAAAAGGAGGCGACTTTTTTTATGGCAAGTCAAGTAATGAGAATCACCCTGAAGGCTTATGAGCACCAGCTGGTAGACGCGTCTGCGCAGAAGATCATCGAGACCGTAAAGAAGAACGGTTCACAGGTGAGCGGTCCGGTGCCTCTTCCCACGAAGAAGGAGGTTGTGACCATCCTGAGAGCAACTCATAAGTACAAGGATTCCAGAGAGCAGTTTGAGCAGAGGACCCACAAGAGACTGATCGACATCATCGCGCCGACCCAGAAGACCGTGGATGCGCTGCAGCGCCTGGAGATGCCTGCCGGTGTTTACATCGACATTAAAATGAAGAGCAAGTAAAAACCTCTACCTAGACACGAACGCAGCTTTTGCGGTCCACTATGTAGACAATAGGAGGTAAAAAATGAAGAAAGCAATTTTAGCAACCAAGGTTGGAATGACGCAGGTCTTTAACGAGGACGGAAGCCTGGTTCCCGTAACGGTCCTTCAGGCCGGCCCCTGTGTGGTCACCCAGATCAAGACGGTGGAGAACGACGGGTACAGTGCGGTCCAGGTCGGATTCGTTGACAAGAAGGACAAATATTCGGACGACGGCAAGGAAGTGATCCACAGACACGGCACAAACAAGGCGGAGCAGGGACATTTCAAAAAGGCCGGCGTCAGCTCCAAGAGATATGTGAGAGAATTTAAGTTTGAGAACGCTGACGAGTATGCTCCCGGCGCAGAGATCAAGGCGGACATCTTCGCGGAGGGCGACAAGATCGACGCGACCGCCATCTCCAAGGGCAAGGGCTTCCAGGGCGCGATCAAGAGACTGGGACAGCACAGAGGGCCCATGAAGCACGGTTCCAAGTTCCATCGCCATCAGGGATCAAACGGCGCATGTTCTTCCCCCAGCCGCGTATTCAAGGGCAAGGGGATGCCCGGCCATATGGGCTGCGTCAGGGTGACGGTCCAGAACCTTGAGGTAGTGAGAGTGGACGCTGAGAAGAATCTGCTCCTGGTAAAGGGCGCTGTGCCCGGACCCAAGAAGGCCCTGGTGACCATCAAAGAGACCGTCAAGGTCGAGGCATAAAAAGGCGAAAGGAGGATCATACAGATGGCAAAGGTATCTGTTTATAATATGGAAGGCAAGGAAGTCGGCACAATCGAGCTGAACGATGCCGTCTTCGGCGTAAAGGTAAACGAACATCTGGTACACCTGGCAGTCGTACAGCAACTTGCAAACAACCGTCAGGGAACCCAGAAGGCAAAGACACGCTCCGAGGTTTCCGGCGGCGGAAGAAAGCCCTGGAGACAAAAGGGGACCGGCCACGCAAGACAGGGATCTACCCGGGCTCCCCAGTGGACAGGCGGCGGCGTCGTGTTCGCGCCCGTTCCCAGAGATTATTCCTTCAAGCTCAACAAGAAGGAGAAGAGGGCTGCGCTGAAGTCCGCTCTGACCAACAAGGTTCAGGAAAACAATCTGCTGGTGCTCGACGAGCTGAAGTTTGGAGAGATCAAGACGAAGAATTTTGTCAATGTGATGAACAACCTGAACGTGGACAAGGGACTGGTGGTGATCGCGGACAATGATCAAAACGTTGTGATGTCCGCAAGAAACATGGAGAATGTAAACACCACTCTGGTAAACACCATCAACGTGTATGATATCATGAAGGCGAAGAAGGTCGTGCTGACCAAGGACGCCGTTGCAAAGATCGAGGAGGTGTACGCATAATGGCAAACATTCAGTATTATGATGTGATCCTGAAGCCGGTCATCACGGAGAAGAGCATGTCCGGCATGGGCGAGAAGAAGTATACCTTCCTCGTGCATCCCGAGGCAAACAAGAGCCAGATCAAAGAGGCCGTGGAGAAAATGTTTGAGGGCGCCAAGGTGAAGAAGGTGAACACCCTGAACCAGGACGGCAAGACCAAGAGACGCGGCATGGTCACCGGCAAGACCGCCAGGACCAAGAAAGCGATCGTGTGGCTGACCGAGGACAGCAAGGAGATCGAGATCTTCGCAGGTCTGTGATGAGAAGGCTTTCGATTCAGGTATGCGGCCCGCAGTAAGGGCTGCGCAAAAAATCAGAATGAAAAGGAGATAAGACCATGGGAATTAAGACATATAATCCCTATACACCTTCCAGAAGAAATATGACCGGTTCCGATTTCGCTGAGATTACAAAGACGACTCCCGAAAAGAGTCTCTGCACCTCTCTGAAGAAGAACGCAGGCCGTAACAATCAGGGAAAGATCACCGTGAGACATCACGGCGGCGGCAACAGAAGAAAGTACAGAATCGTTGATTTCAAGAGAAACAAGGACGGTATTCCGGCAACGGTCATCGGCATCGAGTATGACCCCAACAGAACGGCCAACATCGCCCTGATCTGCTATGAGGATGGCCAGAAGGCATACATCCTGGCGCCCGAGGGACTGACCGACGGCATGAAAGTTATGAACGGCCCCCAGGCGGAGGTTCGGGTCGGCAACTGCCTGCCCTTATCCGAGATCCCTGTCGGTGCTCTGGTACACAACGTTGAATTATATCCCGGCAAGGGCGGACAGATGGTTCGTTCCGCCGGAAACTCCGCACAGCTGATGGCAAAGGAAGGCAAGTACGCGACCCTGCGTCTTCCCTCCGGCGAGATGAGAATGGTTCCTCTCGTATGCCGTGCAACGATCGGTGTGGTGGGCAATATTGATCACAGCCTTATCAAGATCGGTAAGGCGGGGCGCAAGCGCCATATGGGCATCCGTCCCACTGTCCGCGGTTCCGTTATGAACCCCAACGACCATCCTCACGGCGGCGGCGAGGGCAAGACCGGTATCGGACGTCCCGGTCCCAGCACTCCTTGGGGCAAGCCGGCTCTCGGCCTGAAGACCCGCAAGAGCAAGAAGGCTTCCAACAAGCTGATCGTAAGAAGACGCAACGGTAAAGCAATCAAGTAGTTGAGGAGGAAAGACAATGGCTAGATCACTGAAAAAAGGACCTTTTGCAGATGCAAGTCTGTTGAAGAAAGTGGACGCGCTGAATGCGTCCGGACAGAAGCAGGTTATCAAGACTTGGTCCCGTCGCTCTACGATTTTCCCTTCCTTTGTGGGACACACGATCGCGGTTCACGACGGAAGAAAGCATGTTCCCGTATATGTGACCGAGGATATGGTCGGACATAAGCTCGGCGAGTTCGTTGCCACCAGGACCTACAGAGGGCACGGCAAGGACGAGAAGAAGTCCAAGGTGAAATAACGGGGGAAAGAAAGTTCCTGAAAACGTATGATCTCTCGGGAGGGGGATCGCGGATCGTCTGTTGGTAGCGTCAGGCTATGGCAGATGCGTTGATTTGAAAGGAGGATATATCTATGGCTAAAGGACATAGATCCAAAATTAAGAGAGAGAGAAACGCTCAGAAAGATACAAGACCCTCTGCAAAGCTGTCTTATGCGAGGATTCCTGTTCAGAAGGCATGCTTCGTGCTGGATGCCATCCGCGGCAAGAACGTACAGACCGCTCTGGCAGTTCTGGAGTACAATCCCAGGTACGCTTCCGGCGTCATCAAAAAGCTGCTGCAGTCCGCGATTGCGAACGCGGAGAACAACAATGGTATGAACCCTGACAACCTTTACATTGCAGAGTGCTACGCAAACGTGGGGCCTACAATGAAGAGGATCAGACCCAGGGCACAGGGCAGAGCCTATCGGATCCTGAAGAGAACGAGCCATATCACCATTGTGCTGGATGAGAAGTAGGAAAGGAGCAGAGAATAAATGGGACAGAAAGTTAATCCTCACGGCTTAAGAGTCGGTATTATCAAAGATTGGGATTCCAAATGGTATGCTTCTGATGCGGAGTTCGCGGACTACCTGGTAGAGGACTACAACATCAGAAAATACCTCAAGAAGAAATTGTATGACGCTGGCATCTCCAAGATCGAGATCGAGAGAGCGTCTGACAGAGTGAAGGTTATCATCTACACCGCAAAGCCCGGCCTTATCATCGGCAAGGGTGGCGAGAAGATCGAGGCGACCAAGCAGGAGCTCTCCAAGATGACTGACAAGAAGGTGCTTGTGGACATCAAGGAGATCAAGAGACCCGACAAGGATGCCCAGCTTGTGGCCGAGAACATCGCGCAGCAGCTGGAGAACCGCGTGTCCTTCCGCCGTGCGATGAAGTCCTGCATGAACAGGACCATGAAGTCCGGTGCCCTCGGCATCAAGGCTGCATGTGCCGGACGTCTGGGCGGCGCGGATATCGCCCGCACGGAGTTCTACAGCGAGGGGACCATTCCTCTTCAGACTCTGAGAGCGGATATCGACTATGGATTTGCCGAGGCGGACACCACCTACGGAAAGGTTGGAGTCAAGGTTTGGATTTATAAAGGAGAGATACTTCCTACCAAGGGAAAGCAGACAGAAGGGGGCGATAAATAATGTTAATGCCTAAGAGAGTAAAGCGTCGTAAACAGTTCCGCGGCACGATGAGCGGAAAGGCCTCCAGAGGCACTAAGATCACCTACGGTGAGTATGGCCTGGTGGCTATGGAGCCCTGCTGGATCAAGTCGAACCAGATCGAGGCAGCGCGTATCGCGCTTACCCGTTATACAAAGCGTACCGGTCAGGTCTGGATCAAGATCTTTCCGGATAAGCCCGTGACAGCAAAGCCCGCCGAGACCCGAATGGGCTCCGGCAAGGGTACTCTGGAGTACTGGGTAGCGGTTGTGAAGCCCGGACGCGTGTTGTTTGAGATCAACGGCGTTTCCGAGGATCAGGCGCGCGAGGCACTGCGTCTGGCTATGCATAAGCTTCCCTGCAAATGTAAAATTGTTTCTAAGGCAGATTTGGAAGGCGGTGTATCATAATGAAGGCAAATAAATTTGTGGAAGAGTTAAAGACCAAGTCTGAGGCGGAGTTAGCCCAGGAGCTGGTAGCTGCTAAAAAAGAGCTTTTCAATTTGAGATTCCAGAACGCGACCAACCAGTTGGATAATACCGCGAGGATCAAGGAAGTAAGGAGAAACATTGCGCGTATTCAGACTGTCATCACCGAGAAGGCAAGAGCCTGACGCTTGAGTGTGGGAAAGGAGAGTAATCGTGGAAAGAAATTTGAGAAAAACTCGTACTGGCAAGGTTACCAGCAACAAGATGGATAAGACGATCGTCGTTGCGATCGAGGAGCATGTGAAGCATCCTCTGTACGGCAAGGTCGTGAAGAGGACCTACAAGCTGAAGGCACATGATGAGAACAACGAGTGCAATATCGGCGATACCGTAAAGGTTATGGAGACAAGACCTCTCTCCAAGGACAAGAGATGGAGACTTGTGGAGATCGTAGAGAAGGTTAAGTAATTTAGCTTAAGTCATTTAGCGAAACAAAAATGTCGTGGATACGGCAAAGGAGGAAAATCATGGTTCAGCAGGAAAGCAGACTGAAGGTTGCTGATAACACCGGTGCAAAAGAATTGCTCTGCATCCGCGTTATGGGCGGCTCTACTAGAAGATATGCGCAGATTGGCGATGTGATCGTTGCTTCCGTTAAAGATGCAACACCAGGCGGCGTTGTAAAGAAGGGCGACGTGGTCAAGGCGGTCGTGGTCCGCACTGTGAAGGGAGCCCGCCGCAAGGACGGTTCCTACATCCGGTTCGACGAGAATGCCGCTGTGATCATCAAGGACGACAAAACCCCCAGAGGAACCCGTATCTTTGGGCCGGTAGCAAGAGAGCTTCGTGAGAAACAGTTTATGAAGATTGTTTCCTTGGCTCCTGAAGTATTATAAGGAGGTGCCATATGGCAACTATGAAGATTAAGAAGGGCGACACGGTGAAGGTGATCGCCGGCAGCGATAAGAATACAGAGGGCAAGGTCCTCTCCGTAGATACCAAGAAGGGCAGAGTGTTGGTCGAGGGCGTGAATATGATTACCAAGCACACCAAGCCTTCCCAGGCGAATCCCAACGGCGGTATCGTTCAGAAGGAAGCTCCTATCGATATCTCCAACGTGATGCTGGTTGTAAAGGGCAAGGCCACCAGAGTCGGCTTCAAGGTAGAGGACGGCAAGAAGGTGCGCTTCGCGAAGGCCACCGGCGAAGTGATCGACTAATCGAGAGGAAGGAGGAAGAAAAGTGAGCAGACTGAAAGATTTGTATCAAAATGAAATTGTTGCGGCAATGACGAAGAAATTCGGATATAAGAACGTGATGGAAGTTCCCAAGCTGGAGAAGATCGTCGTCAACATGGGCGTGGGCGAGGCGAAGGAAAACGCCAAGATCCTGGAGAACGCCGTGTCCGACATGGAGACCATCACCGGCCAGAAGGCGGTTCTCACCAAGGCCAAAAATTCCATCGCAAACTTCAAGATCCGCGAGGGTATGGCGATCGGCTGCAAGACGACGCTGCGCGGCGAGAAGATGTATGAGTTTATGGATCGTCTGGTAAATCTGGCCCTGCCCCGTGTGCGTGACTTCAGAGGCGTGAACCCCAACGCGTTCGACGGCAGAGGCAACTATGCGCTCGGCATCAAGGAGCAGTTTATCTTCCCTGAGATCGAGTTTGACAAGATCGACAAGACCAGAGGCATGGATGTGATCTTTGTAACCACCGCCAAGACCGACGAGGAAGCGCGTGAGTTACTGACACTGTTCAACATGCCGTTCGCAAAATCATAAGGAGGTAAATTCTGATGGCTAAGACATCGATGAAAGTGAAACAGCAGCGCAAACCCAAGTTTTCCACCCAGGCGTACACCCGCTGCAAAATTTGTGGTCGTCCACATGCTTATTTGAGAAAATACGGGATCTGCAGAGTTTGCTTCCGTGAGTTGGCATACAAGGGCGAGATTCCCGGCGTAAAGAAAGCAAGTTGGTAAAGGAGGAGGTCAAGACATGACGATGAGCGATCCTATTGCAGATATGCTTACAAGAATCCGTAACGCAAACACTGCAAAACACGATACAGTTGATGTGCCTGCTTCTAAAATGAAGCTGGCGATTGCGCAGATCCTTTTAGATGAGGGTTATATCAAGAAGTTTGACATTATTGACGAGGGAAGCTTCAAGACGATCCACATCACTCTGAAATACGGCGCTGACAAAAATGAGAAGATCATTTCCGGCATCAAGAGGATTTCCAAGCCCGGCCTTCGCGTGTATGCCGGCAAGGAAGAGCTCCCCAAGGTCCTGGGAGGACTTGGCATTGCGATCATTTCCACCAACCAGGGCGTTGTGACGGACAGGAAGGCGAGAGAGATGCAGGTCGGCGGCGAGGTGCTCGCTTTCGTTTGGTAACGGGAAGAGGAAATCTCCCGAGGCGGTACGGGGTATCGCCTGAGTAACAGGAAGTATTTGGAAACGGTTTCGTAGATTCAAATTATTTACAGGAGGTACGGGCATGTCGAGAATAGGTAGAATGCCAATCGCAATTCCGGCAGGTGTGACTGTGGATATTGCAGAAAATAACAAGGTGACCGTAAAGGGTCCCAAGGGTACTCTCGAGAGAGTGCTGCCCGCTGAAATGAAGATTGAGCTCGAGGGCGCTGAGGTCAAGGTCAGCAGACCCAACGATTTGAAGAAGATGAAGTCTCTCCACGGATTGACCAGAACGCTGATCCACAACATGGTGGTGGGTGTCACCGAGGGCTATGAGAAGAAGCTCGAGGTGAACGGTGTCGGCTACAGGGCTGCAAAGTCCGGCAAGAAGCTGACCCTGAACCTGGGGTATTCTCATCCGGTTGAAATGACGGATCCCGAGGGGATCGAGACCGTTGTGGAAGGTCAGAATCTGATCACCGTCAAGGGTATTGATAAAGAGAAGGTCGGCCAGTTTGCCGCTGAGATCCGAGACAAGAGAAGACCGGAACCCTATAAGGGCAAGGGTATCAAGTATGTCGACGAGACGATCAGGCGCAAGGTCGGCAAGACCGGTAAGAAATAACGGATAAGGAGAGTATGAAGATGGTTAGAAAAGAGTCCAGACAAAAAATTCGTGAAAAAAAGCACATGAGAATCCGTAACCGCTTCAGTGGTACTGCCGAAAGGCCCCGCCTGGCAGTATTCCGGAGCAATCATCATATGTATGCTCAAATTATCGACGATACCGTTGGAAACACTCTGGTGTCTGCCTCCACTCTCGAGAAAGAGGTCAAGACAAAGCTGGAGAAGACCAATGACGTTGATGCCGCCGCATACGTTGGAACCGTAATCGCTAAGAGAGCGATCGACAAGGGTATCAAGGAAGTTGTGTTCGACAGAGGCGGCTTCATTTACCAGGGTAAGATCGCGGCGTTAGCCGATGCAGCCAGAGAAGCTGGCTTGAAATTCTAGGAAAGGGAGAGGAATACATCATGAAGCATACGATCATAGATGCAAGCCAGTTAGAGTTGGAAGACAAGGTTGTCAATATCAAGCGCGTAACCAAGGTGGTAAAGGGCGGAAGCAACATCCGTTTTACGGCTCTCGTGGTTGTCGGTGACGGCAACGGTCATGTGGGCGCGGGCCTTGGAAAGGCAAAGGAGGTTCCCGAGGCGATCCGCAAGGGTAAGGAAGACGCGATGAAGCATATCATAAAGATCGCTCTGGATGAGAACAACTCCATCACCCACGATTTCATCGGTCAGTACGG
>CANRLX010000089.1 GCA_947631615.1 uncultured Acetatifactor sp. | reverse complement strand
ACCACAGCCCCTTCATCTATTACGGGCAGCAGAAAAATCAGGACCCGGGATTAGAGCGGGAGGATTATCTCACGGTGGCTAAGCTGACCGCCATTTTGAGGCTGGCCAACAGTCTGGACCGCAGCCACAAGCAGAAGATGAGAGGCGTGAAGGCGTGTCTCCAGGAGCAGGAGCTGGTGCTCACGGTGGAGACGCTGGAGGATATCACCCTGGAGCGGGTGGGATTTGAATCCAGCTCCAGATTTTTCACGGAGGTGTTCAGCATACGCCCCGTGCTGAAGCAGAAGAAAGTATTTTAGAGGTGATGGAAATGGGTGAGATCGATTTTAGAAGCCCGGCGCTCTATGCCAATCGGGAGCTCAGCTGGGTGCAGTTTGACCACAGAGTGTTGAGCGAGGCGAGGGATAAAAGCATCCCTTTGTTTGAGCGGCTGAAATTTTTGAGCATCGTCTCCTCCAATCTGGATGAGTTTTTTATGATTCGGGTGGCCTCTCTGAAGGATATGGAGAATGCGGGCTATGAGAAGCCGGATATCTCGGGGATGACTCCCGCTATGCAGCTAAAGGAGCTGGGGGCGGCGATCCACAAGCTGGTGAACGTACAGTATTCCACCTACAACCGATCCCTGGTGCCCCAGCTGGAGAAGAGCGGCCTTCATATTATCCGCTGTCACGAGGATCTGACCAAGGAGGAAGCGGAATATATCGACCGGTATTTTGTGGAGAATGTGTATCCGGTGCTCACGCCTATGGCGGTGGACTCCTCCAGGCCCTTTCCCCTGATCCGGAACAAGACGTTGAACATCGGCGCCATGGTCTGCAAGAAGGCGGGGAACAGAGAGCTGGAATTTGCGACGGTCCAGGTGCCCGGCGTGCTGAGCCGCATCGTGCAGCTTCCCTCGGAGGACGCCGTCAAAAAAGTGATCTTTCTGGAGGAGATTATAGAACGCAATATTGATAAGCTGTTTCTCAACTATGATATCATCTGCGCGCATCCCTACCGGATCATGCGGAATGCCGATCTGACCATTGAGGAGGATGAGGCGGCGGATCTTTTGAAGGAGATCGAAAGGCAGCTAAAGAAACGCCAGCGAGGAGAGGCCATCCGCCTGGAGGTGGAAGACGGTATCGACAAGCGGCTTCTGAAATTTTTGAAAAAGGAGCTCGGGATCGGGGAGGATCAGATCTACACCATCGACGGCCCTATCGATCTGACGGTGCTGATGAAAATG
Source organism: uncultured Acetatifactor sp. (assembly GCA_947631615.1). Taxonomy (GTDB): domain Bacteria; phylum Bacillota; class Clostridia; order Lachnospirales; family Lachnospiraceae; genus Acetatifactor. The sequence goes on along the minus strand of CANRLX010000089.1, from coordinate 11,411 downwards.
TACGGGCTGGATGGGTTTGAAAGGCTGAAGGCAAAGCCCTATGAGCCTCAGCCCGTGCCGGAGCTTCCCATGGACTGTGATATCTTTGCGCAGATACGAAAGGGAGATATCCTGCTGCACCACCCCTACCAGACGTTTGCGCCGGTGGTGGATTTTATCCGGCAGGCGGCCAGGGATCCGGAGGTGCTGGCAATCAAGCAGACGCTTTATCGGGTCAGCGGACATTCGCCCATTATCGCGGCCCTCGCCCAGGCGGCCGAGAACGGGAAGCAGGTGACGGTCCTCGTGGAGCTGAAAGCCAGGTTTGACGAGGAGAACAACATTGTCTGGGCCAGGATGCTGGAGAAGGCGGGCTGTCACGTGATCTACGGCCTGGTGGGACTGAAGACGCACAGCAAGATCACCCTGGTGGTGCGCAGGGAGGAGGACGGCATCCGCAGGTACGTCCACCTGGGGACCGGCAACTATAACGACGCCACGGCCAAGCTTTACTCTGACGTGGGGCTGTTTACCTGCGCGGAGAATATCGGGGAAGATGCCACCGCGGTGTTCAATATGCTGTCCGGATATTCGGAGCCGGTTTTTTGGAATAAGCTGTCCTTGGCGCCCCTGTGGCTGAAGGATAAATTCCTGGATCTGATCGATCGGGAAAAGCGCTATGCGAAGGAGGGGCGTCCGGCAAGGATTATCGCCAAAGTAAATTCCCTGTGTGACAGGGACATTATCGCGGCGCTCTACGCGGCCAGCGCCGCCGGAGTAAAGATCGACCTGATCGTGAGGGGGATCTGCTGTCTGAAGGTGGGGATCCCGGGAGTCAGCGAAAACATTACGGTGCGCTCCATTGTGGGAAGCTTTTTGGAGCACAGCAGGATCTTTTACTTTGAGAATGACGAGCACTACGAGATCTACTGCGGCAGCGCCGACTGGATGCCGAGGAATCTGGAGCGTCGGGTGGAGATCCTCTTTCCGGTGGAGCGTCCGGAGTTAAAGGCGGAGCTCTTCCACATCCTGAAAAACCAGCTGCGCGACACGGTGAAGGCGTCCGTCCTGCAGCCGGACGGCACCTATGAAAAGGTGGATAAGCGAGGCAGAGAGGTGTTTGATTCCCAGAAGACATTCTGCGAGGAGGCTGTGAAAAAGGCGGAGGCGCTGTCCGCGGAAGCGGTTCGGGATCAGAGAGTGTTTATACCGGAGACCAGGGCCTGAGAGAAGTTTGGAGAGAAGAATCCTTGGTAGGGAGCTTTGGAGAGAGGACATCGTATGAGAATCGTGTTGGCGTCGGCTTCCCCCAGAAGGAGGGAGCTGCTGGAGCAGATCGGAATAACGTTTGAGGTGCAGGTCAGCGAGGTGGAGGAGAAAATCTCCACGGATGTGCCCTGTTATCTGGTGCAAAGTCTGTCCAGACAGAAGGCGGAGGCCGTGTTCGGAGGTCTGGCCGGTCTGGCGGAGGAGGTTCTGGTGATCGGTGCGGACACAGTGGTCTCCTGTGACGGCAGGATCCTGGGTAAGCCAAAGAGCGGAGAGCAGGCGGAAGAGATGCTTCGGCTGCTCCAGGGGCGGAGTCATGAGGTGTACACGGGCGTGACGCTGCTGCACCGCTCGGCGGGGGAGACGGCGGACGCGTCCTCGATTCAGGGAAAGAGCTTTTATGAGTGCACGAAGGTCCGCTTTTTTCCCATGAGCGGGGAGGAGATTCGAGAGTACGTGGCGACCGGAGATTCCCTGGACAAGGCGGGAGCCTACGGAATACAGGGCTTTTGTGCCCGTTATATCAGCGGGATCGAAGGGGACTACAACAATGTGGTGGGGCTGCCCGTGGGACGTCTCTATCAGGAGATGCGGGAGTGGCTGTAAAAAGAGAGACAGAGAGCAAAAGAGAGACGGAGAGCAGAAGAGAGACAGGGAGCAAAAGAAAGACAAGGAGCAATAGAGAGACAGCGAGTAAAAGAAAGACAGAGAGCAAAAGAGAGACAGAAAGCAGAAGAGAGACAGCGAGTAATAGAGGGTAATAGAGAGTCAGGAAAGAACGATAAGGAACAGGGAGGAACAGGTATGAGAGAGTATGACGATGCGGTATTGGAGTGTTTCCTGGAGAAGCAGTCCCAGCTTTTTCCGGAGCCGGTGGCGGAGACTCTGGACGAGGCGGAGGATTTTCTGGGGGAGTGTATGGCAGTGGTGGTGGACTCTGTGGACGAGGTGATCGAGTACTTTGAGGATGAGGGCGTGGACATGGAAGGGGTCATGGACGAGGCGATCCTGGAGGCGGATGAGGTGTTTGATGTGGGGGACGGCAGATATTTGATCGTGGAGAGTTAATTTTTTTCGGTGACAAGCCGATACAATAGAAAAGGGAACGGATTTCTCACGATATTTATGAATCATGGAGGATGAGAGTATGGCAGTGAACATCAATCAGGACTACAGTGTTTATCAGAACAGCTATTATGGGAGGAGTGGTCAGGCAGGCAAGGCCGGCGCCCAGAAGACAGGAACGACCAGAGAGACGGACAAAACGGCGCAGGCGCCCCAGTTGAGCAGAAAGGCCCAGGCACTTTTGGAGGAGATGAAGGAAACCTACAAGAATGTGGACTTCATGGTGGCCGACTACGAGACCGAGGAGGAGGCGCAGGACATCCTTTCCCGCGGTACCAAGGAGTACAGCGCTCTGTTTGACGCCGAGACATTGGAGGCAATGGCTGCGGATGAGAACGTGAAGAAGGAGTACACGGATAAGCTGGAGGGAGCGGTGAACCAGCTTGACGAGATGGTGAAGGAGCTGGGCGACAAGGCCGGCGAGGTGAAGCATGTGGGTGTTTCCTTCGGAAACGACGGAAGCGTATCTTACTTTGCCGAGCTGGAGAAGACCTCTGAGAAGCAGCGCGAGCGGATCGAGCAGCACAGAGAGGAGAAGAAGGAGCAGGCGGCCAAGGATCGGAAGGCGGAGGAGAAGGAGCGGCTCGGCAAGGGCTTTGAGACCTCCAAGAGCACCCGCGTGCAGGCGGATTCCGTGGAGGAGCTTCTTGAGAAGATCCGCAGTGTGGACTGGGACAGCATCAAGGCCACCGAGGTTGCGGAGAGAGGCGGAAGGTTCGATTTTACCGTTTGATCGGGTTTTAGGCTTGAGGATAAAAGGATAAAGACAGAAGTTATGAAAAATCGTTTTTGGAAAAAAGCCGGCTGGACATGTATGACGATCCTGCCCATGGTGGTGAGTCTGGCGGCACAGATTTTGATTACCATTGCAGTCATGGTGGTTATCGCCGTGACTGCAAGTTTTCGTTGGATGAAAATGGGGACCCTGGATCAGGGGCTTTTGATGCAGGAGGTCTCGGAGATCACGATGAACAGCCTTCCGGTGATCCTGCTTTTGTACCACGTGCTGGCCACCATCGGTTTTGGCATATGGTACTATTTTGGATGCGGCAGGCCGAAACCCAAGAGCCCGCGGAGGGTGTTTGCAGGGAGGGCGCTCCCTATGACTCTCCTGATCGGGATTTTGATGTGTGTCAGCGCGACTGCTTATCTGAGCGCCGCGCAGTATGTGATGCCCGAAATGATCGAGCAGTATGAGGAAATGATGGAGATGGCGGGTCTGGGGACGGATCCTCTGACCATTTTTGTCAGCGTCATTATTGCGCCCGTGGGGGAAGAGCTCTTGTGCAGGGGCCTCACCTTCCACTATGCGAAGAAGGTGGTGCAGGGGATGAGAAACCGCAGAGCGGCGTTTTGGATCGCCAATGCGCTTCAGGCGCTGATGTTTGGAGTGATGCACGGCAACCTGGTACAGGGCTCCTACGCGTTTGCCCTGGGGCTTGGGCTCGGCTGGCTCCGATTCCGATACGACAGTCTGTATCCGTCCATGCTGGCGCATCTGGTCGTAAACCTCTCCTCCACAGTGTTTATGGGATATCTTTTCTCCGTGATACCGGAGTCCCTTTTGGGGTATGTGCTGCTGATGGCAGCGGGACTGGCGGCGATCCTTCTTCTGATGCGATGGGACAGGGGAACGGTCGAATGGAGGGAGATAGGAGGTAACAGAGGGCAATAGAGATAGATAGAGGGCATAGGCGCACAACGGCCACGGCGCGGCCACCGAATCCCTCGGGCGGTGTCAGAGGAAGCGGGACAGAAGGATTTCCAGAAGCCCGTCCTCCTCGTTGGTCCCTTGGGTCACCACATCCGCCGCCTCTTTGACCCGATCTCCGGCGTTTGCCATAGCAATGCCTGTGTGTGCGGCACGTATCATGGAGATATCGTTTTCCTCGTCGCCGGCGGCATAGGTGTGGGTGCGAAGGATCGGCAGGTAGTCGGTCACATAGCGGATGGCGTTGCCCTTTCCCGCATCCCTGGGCAGGATCTCTAAGTATCTGTCGTTGGAGAAGGCAAGCTGAAGCCGCTCGCCCAGGTCGGTCTCGGACAGCAACGCCTCCCGAAAGCGCTCCAGCAGGATTCGGTCTGTCAGATGGATGGTCTGCAGCTTGTAGCTTCCGTCCGGAAGAGCGGCGGCGATATCCGCCACACACTTTAAGGGCATGTGGATCCGTCTCCGGTAGAATCTAAGTTCCTCATTGTCCTCTAGACAGACGATCTCCTTCTCCGTATACCCGTGGATGTGAAGGTTCCATCTGTGGGCCATATCGACCACTGCGGCGATGTCCCTCTGGCAGATTTTTTGCGCCAGAATGGGAGCCTCGGCGTCACAGTCGTAGATCAGGGCGCCGTTGTTTGCGATGATGAGCATATGGGGATAGGACAGTCCCGCCTGTTTTTTGACCTCGAGGATGCTGGGAAGAGGCCGGCCGGAGCTTAAGATCAGGTGGTGTCCGGCGTTGGTGAGCTGGTCCAGCGCGTCCTTCATAGCGGGGCTTACGGTGCTGTCGTTTCTTAAGAGCGTCCCGTCCATATCCGTAAAGAGAAGCTTTGTCTTGCTTTTTTTCAGATCCGTCCAGATCTCGTCCGGAAGGAATAATTTTCCGTATCCCACCGCCAGGTCCAGCCCGGGCTTATTGTCGCCGTGAAAATCGGAGCCGCCGCTGATGAGCAGGCGGTATTTTTTTGCCAGCTTCCGGATCTGCCGCTCCTCGGCGGCGTTATAGGTGCTGTAGACCGCCTCGATGCCGATAAGTCCGGCCTTCTTTAGCTCGGACACCAGCTTTTCCAGACGGGCGTCGCTCATCCGATAGAGGACAGGGTGCGCCAGAACAGGGATGCCGTCCGCGGCGAGGATCAGCTCCACCGCCTGCACGGGGGTAACCTTTTCCCTGGGGACGAAACAGGGGCAGTGATCTCCCACATAGCGCTCGAAAGCCTCCGAAAGGTTTTGGATATAGCCGTGGTTTAACAGATATTTGGCATAGTGCGCCCGCGTGATGACGGAATGGGGAAATTCGGCTGTGAGCTTCTCGTAGGTGATATCGATGCCGGCCTGCTCCCTGAGCCTGTCACACATTTTTTGGTTGCGCCCGTCACGGGATTCCACAAAGGTTTTCAGATGCTTTACAAAGGCGGGGGTCCGGTAATCGATATCCAGGCCGAGCACATGGATATCCTTTCCCTCGTACTCGGTGGAAAATTCAATGCCGGCGATGACCTGCGGCACGGATTCGGCGGGGACAGTCCCCGAGCGGCGGAGCGTTTCTGCGTAGGAGATCGCCTCCTCGAGGCCGTCCACCGTGTCGTGGTCGGTCAGGGCGAACGCGGAAAGCCCCTTTTCCATCGCGTAATCCACCAGCTCTCTGGGAGAGAAGGTGCCGTCAGATCGGTTGGAGTGTACATGTAAGTCTATCATTTTGGATCCTCAATCTTCATCGTCTTCCTTGTTGGCGGTAAATACGGTGCGTTTTCTCGCCATCTCGTCGTTTGCCAGATACTCGTCGTAGGTGGTGATCTTGTCGACGAGAGTGCCGTCGGGCAGGATCTCCATAATGCGGTTGGCCGTGGTCTGCACAAACTGATGGTCGTGGCAGGAGAACAGGGCGACCCCGGGGAATTTGATCAATCCGTTGTTCAGGGCCGTGATGGCTTCCATGTCCAGATGGTTGGTGGGCTCGTCCAGGATTAGGCAGTTGGCGCCGCTGATCATTATTTTGGAGAGGAGACAGCGCACCTTCTCGCCGCCGGAGAGCACCTTTACCTTCTTGACGCCGTCCTCGCCGGCGAAGAGCATACGCCCCAGGAAGCCGCGCACGTAGGTCACGTCCTTCACGGGGGAATAGCCGGTGAGCCAGTCCACGATCGTCAGGTCGTTGTCGAACTCGGCGGTGTTATCCTTGGGGAAGTAGGCCTGGGAAGTGGTCACACCCCATTTGAAGCTTCCCTCGTCGGGCTCCAGCTCGCCGATGAGGATCTGGAACAGGGTGGTTTTTGCCAGCTCATTGCTCCCCACAAAAGCGATCTTGTCCTCGTGTCCCATGACGAAGGAGATATCATTCAGCACCTTTTCCCCGTTGACGGTCTTGGAGAGATGCTCCACGGTGAGGACCTCGTTGCCGATCTCGCGGTCGGGGCGAAAGTCGATGTAGGGATATTTTCTGCTGGAGGGCTTGATCTCCTCCAGCTCGATCTTTTCCAGAGCGCGTTTTCTGGAGGTAGCCTGCTTGGACTTGGAGGCGTTTGCGGAGAAACGGGAGATGAACTCCTGCAGCTCCTTGATCTTCTCCTCCTTTTTCTTGTTGGCTTCCTTCATCTGGCGGATCAGAAGCTGGCTGGACTCGTACCAGAAATCGTAATTGCCGGCGTAGAGCTGGATCTTGCCGTAGTCGATATCCGCGGTGTGGGTGCAGACCTTATTCAGGAAATAGCGGTCGTGGGAGACCACGATCACCGTGTTGTCAAAGTTGATCAGAAATTCCTCCAGCCAGGCGATGGCATCCAGGTCCAGATGGTTGGTGGGCTCGTCCAAAAGCAGGATGTCCGGATTGCCGAAGAGGGCCTTGGCTAAGAGGACCTTTACCTTCTGGCTGCCGTCCAGGTCCTTCATAAGGGAATTATGGTATTCCGGCTCGATGCCGAGGCCGTTCAACAGCATAGCGGCGCTGGATTCCGCCTCCCAGCCGTCCATCTCGGCAAATTCCGCCTCCAGCTCGCTGGCGCGGATGCCGTCCTCGTCGCTGAAGTCCTCCTTGGCATAGATGGCATCCTTTTCCTTCATGATCTGGTAGAGGCGCTCGTTTCCCATAATGACGGTATCCATCACGACGTATTCGTCGTATTTAAAGTGATCCTGCTCCAGCACGGACAGGCGCTGGCCAGGGGTGATGGTGACGTCGCCCTTGGTGGTCTCCAGACTTCCGGAGAGGATCTTCAAAAACGTGGATTTGCCGGCGCCGTTAGCGCCGATGAGGCCGTAGCAGTTGCCCTCTGTGAATTTGATGTTTACGTCCTCAAATAAAGCTTTCTTGCCGATACGCAAGGTTACATTGTTTGCACTGATCATTGTCTAAAACCTTTCTCTATGGATTGTTTGCTTCTCACGTTTCCTATTTTACCGTAAATCGCGGAAATTGCAAGAAAAAACGCCATTCAATTTGCATCCGGATTTCTTAATTTTAACAAATCTGCTTGAAAATGCTCCCGCAAAGAGGTAAATTGTAGGTGGTGCGGTTTCCGAAAGGGAAAACCGCCGCAAACTGACGGAAAGGAATTGCCGAATGATGGATATACTGGTGCGGGTACTGATCGGCCTGTCGATATTGGTTTTCTGTTACCTTTTTTTGATTATGCCCAGAATGGTGGGGCGTCCGGATATCGCCCCCTTTCTCAGATGGCTCTACGCTCATCGTGGGCTGCACGACAACGGCGGGGACGCGCCGGAAAATTCTCTGCGCGCTTTTCAAAGGGCGGTGGAGGCGGGCTATGGCATTGAGCTGGACGTACAGCTCTCCAAGGATCAGGTGCCGGTCGTATTTCACGATTTTACTTTGGAGCGCGTCTGCGGCGCGAAGGGAAGGGTCTGCGATCTGACCTGGGAGGAGCTTGAGAAGCTGTCTTTGTGCGGTACGGATCAGAGGATTCCGCGGCTGGAGGAGGCGCTTTCGCTGGTGGACGGCAGAGTGCCCCTGATCATAGAGCTAAAGATCGAGGAGACGGATATTTCCGTCTGTCCGGTGGTGGACGGACTGCTCTCGAAGTACGGGGGGATGTACTGCATCGAATCTTTCAATCCCCTGGGAGTGTTCTGGTATCGGCGCAACCGGCGGCGGGTGGTGAGAGGGCAGCTGTCAGATGCCTTTTACCGGGAGGGCGAGTATATGGAGCCGATCCACTTCTTCCTGCAAAACCTGTTGTTTAACTGGCTGGCAAAGCCGGATTTTATAGCGTACAACCGGAAATATCCGAAAACCCTGCCGTTTCGCCTGTGCCGCAGCCTGTACGGCTGTACCGCGGCGGCGTGGACGATACGCAGCGAGGAGGAGCTTCGGGAAGCCGGAAACGATTTTGATTTTTTTATTTTTGACAGCTTTGTGCCGGAGAAAACCTTTGTGTTGAAAAAAACGCAAGGATCCGCGCACCTTTAAGGTTGTCGGTATCAAACGACAAAATCTGGAAATACTCACAAGGGAGATCGGAGGCGCATCCGGTCTCCCTTGTGCAATCTGATGCCGGCGGAACGGAAAAATGGGTAAATTAGACGAAATTGCCGGATGTGTCAAAATGTTGTCGGATTCAGCTTGCTATTTCGTTGGTAAATTGTTACAATGTACGGGTAAATGTAATAATTTCGAGAGTTGAAAGGAAAAGAGCATGAAAAAATGGGTGTATTTGTTTACGGAGGGCAACGCGGATATGCGTGCGCTCCTCGGAGGTAAGGGCGCAAACCTTGCAGAGATGACCAATCTGGGTCTGCCGGTTCCACAGGGCTTCACCATTACCACGGAGGCTTGTACCCAGTACTATGAGGATGGAAGGCAGATCAATCAGGAGATCCAGGACCAGATCAGCGAGTACATCGGAAAGATGGAAGAGATCACGGGAAAGAAATTTGGCGATACCAGGAATCCGCTGTTGGTCTCCGTTCGTTCCGGCGCAAGGGCTTCCATGCCCGGCATGATGGACACCATCTTAAACCTTGGGCTCAATGAGACGGTCGTAAACACGATCGCTGCCCAGACCGGCAATGAGAGGTGGGCGTGGGACTGCTACCGGAGATTTATCCAGATGTATTCCGACGTGGTCATGGAGGTCGGAAAGAAATACTTTGAAGAGCTGATAGACAGGATGAAGGCGGAGAGAGGCGTTAAACAGGATGTGGAGCTGACCGCCGGAGACTTAAAGGAGCTGGCGAACCAGTTTAAGACGGAGTACAGGAATAAGATCGGGGCCGACTTTCCGGAGGATCCCAGGGAGCAGCTGATGGGCGCGATCAAAGCGGTGTTTCGCTCCTGGGACAACCCTCGCGCGAACGTGTACCGTCGGGACAACGATATCCCGTATTCCTGGGGTACTGCGGTCAACGTGCAGATGATGGCGTTTGGAAACTGGTCCGATGAGTCCGGAACAGGCGTGGCATTCACCAGAGATCCCTCCACCGGAGAGAAGAAGCTGATGGGAGAGTTTCTGATGAACGCCCAGGGCGAGGATGTGGTGGCAGGTGTCCGCACGCCCATGCCCATCTCCAAGATGGCGGAGATCATGCCCGAGGTGTTTGAACAGTTTCAGAGCGTGTGCGCTACGCTGGAGAACCACTACAGGGATATGCAGGACATGGAGTTTACCATCGAGGACAGAAAGCTCTATATGCTGCAGACCAGAAACGGCAAGAGGACCGCGCAGGCGGCGCTAAAGATCGCCTGCGACCTGGTGGACGAGGGCATGAGGACGGAGGAGGAGGCGGTGGCCATGATCGATCCCCGAAATCTGGACACGCTTTTGCATCCGCAGTTTGACGCGGCCGCTCTGAAGAAAGCCGAGCCTCTCGGAAGGGGCCTGGGAGCTTCCCCCGGAGCCGCCTGCGGCAAGGTGGTATTCAACGCCGAGGACGCGGAGCGTTGGGCGGCAAGAGGAGAAAAGGTCGTCCTGGTCCGCCTGGAGACCTCGCCTGAGGACATCACCGGAATGAAGGTGGCCCAGGGAATATTGACCGTCCGCGGGGGAATGACCTCCCATGCGGCGGTCGTGGCCCGAAACATGGGCACCTGCTGTGTGTCCGGATGCGGCGAAATAAATATGGATGAGGCAAACAAAAAATTTACGCTGGCAGGACGGGAGTTCCATGAGGGGGATTCCATCTCTCTTGACGGCTCCACCGGCAATATCTACGGGGAGCAGATCCCTACGGTGGACGCGTCTGTGGCCGGTGAGTTCGGCAGGATCATGGAGTGGGCGGACAAGTACAGGACCATGAAGATCCGCACCAACGCAGACACGCCCGCGGATGCGCGAAAGGCCAGAGAGCTGGGGGCGGAGGGCATCGGTCTTTGCCGCACCGAGCATATGTTTTTTGAGGAGGACAGGATCGTGGCATTCCGTGAAATGATCTGCTCCGACACGGCGGAGGAGAGGGAAGCGGCCCTGGCTAAGATCCTGCCCTACCAGCAGAGCGATTTTGAGGCGCTGTACGAAGCCCTGGAGGGGGATCCTGTGACGATCCGTTTCCTGGATCCGCCTCTGCACGAGTTTGTCCCCACCGAGGACGAGGATATTGAGAAGCTGGCGGGAGCGCAGGGAAAGCCGGCGGAGACGATCCGCTCCATCATTGCCGGCCTGCATGAGTTTAACCCGATGATGGGACACAGGGGCTGCCGTCTGGCGGTCACCTATCCGGAGATCGCCAGGATGCAGACCAGAGCTGTGATCCGCGCGGCGATCAACGTGCAGAAGGCGCATCCCGACTGGAAGGTCAGACCGGAGATCATGATCCCTCTGGTCTGTGAGGTCAAGGAGCTTATGTATGTGAAAAAGGTTGTTGTGGAGACTGCCGATGCGGAGATCGCAGCGGCCGGCGTAACGCTGGAGTACGAGGTGGGCACGATGATCGAGATCCCCAGAGCGGCGCTGACTGCCGACGAGATTGCGGCGGAAGCGGACTTCTTCTGTTTCGGCACCAACGACCTGACCCAGATGACCTTTGGCTTCTCCCGCGACGACGCCGGAAAGTTTTTGAAGGCTTACTATGAGGCCAAGATCTTTGAGAATGATCCCTTCGCAAGACTGGATCAGACCGGCGTGGGCAAGCTGATGGAGACGGCCATCAAGCTGGGCAAGCCGGTGAACCCGAGGCTTCATGTGGGTATCTGCGGCGAGCACGGCGGCGACCCGACCTCCGTGGAGTTCTGCCACAGAATCGGGCTGGACTATGTGTCCTGTTCGCCGTTTCGGGTGCCGATCGCGCGGCTGGCGGCAGCGCAGGCGGCTATCAATAATTGATGCCATAGGAATTTTGAACGATTTGGCAAAAGTGTATAGAAATGGCT
>CANRLX010000088.1 GCA_947631615.1 uncultured Acetatifactor sp. | reverse complement strand
CTTTCTTTTGCTTCCCGCACAGTAAATCCTTCACGGGTAAGGAAACATGAAAGTTCTGTGAAGTAGCCACCCGCTATCGGTTTATTTTGCTCCATTTTCTTATCCTCCATAAAAATACCGCCGGGACTCTCAATGAAGAATCCTGGCGTGGTTGTGGTCCTATTCCTGTGTGAGTTCGAGTCCCCTCAAAGCGGCTTTTCAGACTGAAAACAGGTAAAAATTCAGGCCCTCAGATTTTCTAATCTGAGGGCCCTCGGAGGCTTGCAAACACTGCGTTTTTTACCTAAATAGGTATATTAACCTCCATAGTTGGAGCTGCTGGGCAGATTCGAACTGCCGACCTCATCCTTACCAACTGATTAGTGAGTCTCCACAAAGCACTTTCCGGGCCTTTCCGCCCCTGTTTCGTCCAAAGGCAGATGCTCTTTGTGCGTTTTCGTCCGCTCGTTTCGGCATGTGGGTCACGGTGTGGGTCAGGCAGAAAATGCGGGACGAACCTCGGACAAGGGAAGTCCCAGTCTGACTGCCCGTTCCCGTTCATAGGTGACCCGGGTGACCTCCTCAATAAACTGCCGCTCCTTTTCATCCGCACTTGCCCATCTTACTCTGTATTTCCTGCACATTTGGAAAAAGATCTCGTAAAACCGCTCCTCCTCCGGATCTTTGCGGCAATACCATTCTGCGTCAGAGACAGCTCTTTTCTTTTCCATTTCTGGTACCTCCTCACGCAAGATAGGTGAAAAATATCTTCTTTGCCGCTTCGTCCGCAATCAGATATCTTGGAGCGGACGAACTGAATATAGGAAGACGGACCGCCCCAAAGTCATTTTATAGTGCTTCGCCAGCTCTGTCGTCTTTGCCTCAAGGACCACGTCCCCGGCGAAGCCGTTATCTATGGACAGCTTGATCCCATATGCAATCATCAGCCGTCCAATGCCTGTATACTTCGGCTCCGTATCATCCAAGGTCGGGTTGGATTCCGGCTGGGCCTCCATGTAAACGATGTGTACAACTAGAGAATTTTTTAGGATCTCATAAGCAGCAAGTGCTACCAGCTCATCACCGGCCTTAGCTGCATACCGCGTAAGGCGTTCCTCAGATAAATACTCGCTCGTCCAAGATGTCTGCCACACAGGCGGCAAATTCGTTGATTCTGCTTCCTGCTGCCTCATTGGTTCGATTGAGACGGGGACTTGCATATGCGATTTATCGAAGACAAATGGCTTAAATTGCATATTCCTCACTCCACTGATAGTTTACCATAGGAATCAAACAAATACAAGCATGATGATCGACCTTTCTCTCAGCGAATTCCCTCCGGCCATAAAGCATTGTAGACCGATACAGTGTTTACAAAGAGAACATGTTTTCCAATCGCCGTTCTCTGTCGCCGTCTCCGTCCACTTCAGACGAGAAGCGTGGCCAGAAACGGGGAAAGCTCAAACCGTTTCCTTTGCTCTGCTCAAGATCCACGCGATGCCAGCGGCGGTACGCCCCGCAACGCAGTCATAGTGATTGCCAGGATTCAGCTGGAATGCGGTATCAACTCCCCTGCTCTGATAGAACGCCTCAATTTCTTCCGTATTCTGCCGGACGGTTTTTAAAAACGGATTGCGGGTCCTGTTCTCCTTGTCGCCTAAAGAGAAGTATACGCAATCCGGCGGTTGTTTCCCCTCGTGGGAAAAGACATACTCCTTCATCCCTGGAAACCACAGGGAACCAGACATACTGGCCGCCCGGGAAAACACATCCGTCTGATAAAGGGCATATACGGCGAACAGCCCTGCCAGAGAGTATCCCGCGATTCCCCGCCACAAGGGAGGCGCGGGCAGTTCTTTCTCCGCCCTTGGCATGATTTCCCCTATCAGAAGCCGAAGGTAGTTTCCGGCACCTCCAATAAAGGGCTGGGCGTTTCTAAACGCGACCGGACAGTCCCAGGGGACCATGTCGTGGTCCCAGTCCAGATCACTGACGGTCACCAGCGTGAACGCCGGAGCGCCGGCGTCCTGCAAAGCCTGGAAAACCTGCCGGCCCTCCTTCGAAACAGCGTCGAGGTAGACCACAGGGGCGCCCGGTACATCGTTGGAGTAAATAGATACGGTTTTCCCGCATACAGAGAAAGTGCGCATAACAGTCTCCCCGTTTGATTTGTAGCCCTATTATACTTGATCCGGTTACTTTTTGCAACTCGCCGCCTCTGCTGGCAAGAGCCGAAACCGGCCGTACTGAAAGAAGCTTGTATTGTTGCAGGCAAAAGGGAGGCCTACGCTTGACCGTCAGCGATTTTTCCGCTAAAATAAAGAAAAATCAAAAATGGAAACATTCTGACCATATGCTACCTGGAGGCCAGAAGGGAGCGCGCAGATCAATGACGAGCTCCAAGGTCATGTGCTATACTGTAAGGGATGCTGTGGATTGGTTGTTTCCTCCTTGTATCAATAGGCCTGGATCCGATTATGTCCATAAAATGACAAGCAAATAAAAATTATACTATAAATTAAAAAAAGATGTAGTATAATATAAGTGTATCGAAGAACAAATGATAAATCTGGAGGAACTACTATGAAAAAGAAGTATAAAGCGGCCATTTTCTGTGACTTTGATGGCACCATCACCACAGAAGAAACTTTTGTTGGCGCGATCCAGCGCATTTCCGATCAACACGATGTGGAGAAATGGTTCGGCATGTTTCAACGGGGGGAGATCACGCTCCGACAATGCACAGAGAAGCTGTTTTCCTTGGTGCCTAGCCAGCGCTACCAATTGATTCAGGACTACGCAAGGACCGTGTCGGTCCGGGAGGGATTCTTGGAATTTCTCCAGGAGGCTAAGCGGCTCGACTACCCCGTGGTGGTGATCTCCGGCGGCATCCGGCATATGCAGGAGGATATTTTAGCCCCCTATATGGACTACATCATGGACTTTTATTCCTGTGACCTGGATACTAGCGGCGAGTATATGGTATTTAGTTCCCCCTATTCCGATGAGAACGAAAATATGTGCAAAGCCCGCATTATGGACCGGTACAGCTGTGAGCTCTCCGTGTGTATAGGGGACAGCTTCGCGGATATCAGCATGGCCCGGCATTCGGACATTGTGTATGCCCGGGACGGCTTGATCGACTACATGAATGAGCGGCATCTGCCCTATATTGAGTGGGATACGTTTTATCAGATTGCCAAGGATCTGGTAAAGATTTGACAAAATTAACAAAAAGTCGAATTCTGGGTTGCTTTTTCATGGAATATTTGGTAACATAATCAAAAATACATGTGGGAATAAGGGACGGAATGAAAGATATTGCATTATGCACGCGGCGAGAACGCAAAAAATTACAGTGTAAATACACCATTCTGCGGGCGGCCCGGGAATGCTTCCGGAAGAGCGGCTATGAGGAAACGACGATCGCCCAGATTTCAGAGGCGGCTGATATTTCCTATGCCTCCTTTTTTAACTACTTTCCAACAAAGGACAGTCTCCTGCCCGCTATGATACAGGAGCAGGCCGAGGACATGGAGGAACTGCTGCGCATGGAGACGGAGCGCGGCTCCAATCCGCTTTATATCGCCCGCTCAGTTTTGTCGCAGAACGCGAGAGACATTTACCTAAATAAGAATATCATTTTTCGTATGGACGCGCTTCGTTCACTCAACGAACCGTCACATACCGCGATTATGGTCAATTATAACCATATAAGGGACAGCCTGATAGAATTTTTGCAGAAGTCTATTGAGGAGGGTACCCTGCGCCATGATATTGATGCGGACCAGCAGGCACTTACCCTGCTGGGGATCATTCGGGCCTGCCTGATTTACGGCAAAGAGCTCGCTGAATGCGAAAGCATGATCGATGAACATATCCGGCTGCTGTCCAACTGAACGACTCACAATTGCAATCATAACGCTGGAAGGAGATATCCAGGGAACATCCCGGGATATCTCCTTCCGTTCTAAAAGAGAAGAGAGAGTAAACTTATGACAGTTGGTAGTTGTCAAACAAACGGTCAAACCGCTTCAGAGCATCGTCGATCACATCATCTGTATCCGCCAGACTGGTATACATCCGGCTGGCTGCGATTGTGATGATCCCTTCCGCGGACATGCCCATACCCGCCTCATTGAAGAGCTTTGTGCGTCTGGGCATTTTTGCAAAGACGTCGGACATATTTTCCCTGGTAATCGTCACATTGACGTTCCCAGTGGTATCGAGGTGGACAATGGAGAACTGATTGTAGGCAACAAAGGGAAGCTTGTGGAGCTCAATCAGCTCTTCCAGACCTGCCGTCAGCCGGTCCGCAGCAAGCGCTGCCTTTTCGGCGGCATTGGTCGTCTCCAGCTCCTGGATGGTGTAGTACCCCGCCAGGCAGCTCAAGGGGTTCGCGGTCAAAGTACCGCCGACCATGACCTTGTTGTCTTTCCCGCCAACGCCGCCCGCCAGCAGACTCACGACATCTTTCCGTCCGCCAACTGCGCCGGATGCCGGATATCCGCCGGTGAGGATTTTGCCGAAGACGGTCAAGTCCGGCTTGACGCCAAAAAATTCTTGAGCGCCGCCCATGCCGATGCGGAAGCCAGTCACCACCTCGTCAAAGATCAGAAGCGCACCGAACTCATCGCACAGCTTACGCACCTGCTGGCAGAAATCAAACTCAACCGGACGGGTTCCGCTCTCAGGTCCCAGCGGCTCCAGCAGTACGCAGGCGGTCCCGCCCTTCTCCTTATTCTCGGTCATTAAGGCACGAAGCCCCTCCAAGTCGTTGACGCTCAGCGCCTGGGTGTGTGCATAGCACTCCGGGGGAATGCCGATCGCATAGCTGCTGCGGGTTCCGTCCGCGCGGATATCGTAGACCAGCTCATCACTCCAGCCATGATAAGCGCCGCCGATTTTGATAATCTTCTTGTTCCCCGTGAAAGCGCGCGCAAGCCGGATTGCAATCATATCCGCTTCGGTACCGGAGGCTGCCATGCGGAACATCTCAATAGACGGCATATGCTTCTGTACCAGCATTGCCAACTTGTACTCATATTCGCTGAACAGCCCGGTCACGGGCCCTTTTTCCTGGATCAGCGCAATGACCTTATCCCGGACAGTGGGGTAGTTGCTGCCCAGTATCGTCGGACCGCCGGCCTGGAGGAAGTCAATATACCGGTTGCCATCAATATCCCAGAGATAGGCGCCGGACGCGCGGTCCATAGCCAGTGGGAAGGGATAATTGAGCGCAAGGTTGTGCTGCACGCCGCCGGGGATGATTTCCTTTGCTTTTGTTGTGATTGCCTTGGAAGACGCGCACTTTTCATTATAATAACGGAGATATTTCTCTTTGGCCCCCGGTTTCAGCTCATAGGCTCTCCCGTTCCAGAGCGCCGCAGATTTTTCACGGATCTCCGCCACATTGTTCCAATTTTCCCGGGAAGTTTTACTCATAGCATGTCGCCTCCTTGGTTATTTCATGAGATCATAGTTCTTCATTACATCGTCACTGGAGCGGCCCCAGGTTTTCAGCGCCACGGCAAGCTCCGGGTGTGTCTCGGCGTACTCGCCCAAAGAGGTGTGGTTCATGCAGGCGTCGATCGCCTGACGCATGGCCCGCGCACCGGCTCTGGAGCCGTCTGGATGTCCGTGGACACCGCCGCCGGCCGCCAGGCAGATGTCCTCGCCCATGATCCGCATGATATCGGGGACGACATTGGGGACCGTGCCGCCGCCTGGGAGGATCAAAGTCGGCCGGATATGATACCAATCCTGTGTAAATGCGTGGGAGACGCGGGAAAGGCCCAGCTGCGTGACCGGGAACTTACCGATGGGCTGTCCCCAGATGTGCATATCCGCGCCGGCCAGGCGGGCCAGACGGCCAACCCATGCCAGCTCGCTGACGCCATGGTAGGGACTGGCAAATGTAGCGGCGGAGAAGTCCACATGGGCCAGGATGGGAACATTGATATTGGGGTCCTCCGTAATCATGCGCGCCCCCGCGAGGCCGACGGTATAGAAATTGACCATCAGCGCATTTGCGCCGTATTCCAGGGCGCGGTAAGCATTTTCCCTCAGATGAGCGGGATCGGTGGTGATGTTGACCGTGTAAAGCGTATGCTCTCCGGTTTCTTCATACGCTTGACGCTCCTTTTCCATGAACTTTGTAACGCGCTCCTTCAAGGGGCAGAAGGGCATATCGGCGCTGAGCAGCTCGTCATCCTTGACAATATCGACGCCACCCACGGCCGCTTCATAGAACAGCTCCGCTCCCTCGTCCGGTGTCCAACTCAGACAGGGCTTAATCATACAGTTCAGCAACGGCCGGTCATGGACGCCCAGAACGTCCCGGATGCCGGGAATCCCAAATTTCGGTCCCTGGAACTGCTGGACGAATGCCTTCGGCATGGACAGATCCAGCAATTTCAGCTTGCCGGAGGCGGAGATGTTCCCGATAACGGTGGTCAGCAGCATGGAGATATCTGCGGCAAAGTTGGAGATGGGGAATCCGATTTGGATGATATAGATCGTCTCGTTTGTCGCGGCGGCTTCATTGATCGGCGGGATACGGAAAATATTCAGAACTTTCCCGCCGTAGCGCCGCTTCTTTTCCGTGGTCTCGTATTTTACTTTGGTCCAGGTACCGGTCGTCTGCTCATCGGCGATTGCCATTGCCAGCTTTTCCGCGTTCCCCGAGGCGCTGATGACTTGATAAGTCGCTACGATGTAGTCCTTCTCAAACTCCACCTCTGGAAAACCATACAGCATGTTGTAGTCCTGATAAGATAGCATACGTTTTTCCTCCTGTAAAAGTTTTGGGTGAGACGGACACGCCGCTTGTGCGGGCCAGTCCCTTCCTTTATGTTATTTCCGGATAGCAAATACGAATTTAGCTTTCAGGTGAGCGCGTTAAGAGCTTCACCGGCCTGACCTCCAGAAGCTCCTGTCAACTCCTGACCGGCATTGCGGCCGCTCTCCACTGGCAATCGGAAATCAAAAAGCAGTTTGCCGCTTTTCGGCGGCAAATTCGCTATGTCCGTTCCACAGTGGGCGCAGACTAATATCCCCCGCGACGCGAACGGAGAATTTCACGCCCCGCGGGGCGTAGCCGGAGGCACTGCCTCTGGACTCTGCCCTCAAGGGTGGACAAGACGTTTTATTCTGCGCTTTCCTGTCAGCTTGATCCGCTTATGAAATCCGGGAATAATAACATAGATTCGATCTGTTTTACCATCTGTGGGTGGCGCTATTTGCGCTGATTGATCGACCTATACAGATCCTTCAGCGCATAATAAGAGGCCACGTATTCCTGATATCTCTGGGCGTAGACCCCCACATTCTCATCGCGAGGATGAAAGACGCGATGGATCCTGATCTTGGACGCACACTCTTCAAAACTCATCAGCCCCAGTCCAATCAGGGCCAGCATACCGGTTCCCTTTGCGACAGCCCGGTCTGCGTCTTCGGGGACCTCAATGGTAACATTGAGCACATCGGCCAGAATTTGAATCAGACGCTCAGACCGCGCTCCTCCGCCGATGACGCGAATTTTATCGTGACGCAGGCCATACGTCTCTTGGATAGATGATAATGTCCAGCGTATCTGGTAGCAGATCCCCTCATAGACCGCCCGGGCGATATGTGCGCGGGTATGATTTTCCGTGAAATTCAGAAAGGACGCGCGGATATAGACATTGTTGACCGGATTCCGTTCTCCATGGAACCAGGTAGTGAATAATAAGCCATCCGCGCCGGGGGATGTAATGTCCAGCATATGGTCCACCTTGGCGTACAGCTCATCCTTGGGGCAGGCCTTGTCGTCAAACAGCTGGTCGATCATCCAGTCGATGCACCCGCCGGAGGTGTCATTGGTGGCAAAGAGAATGTGACAGTCCGGGTTTGCGGATTTCAGAAAGTTAGCGTGCCGGCTGGACTCGTAGTAGTGATCCTTTTCGGTTTCGGTAATGAGGGTAGAGGTTCCGATGTATACCATAGTCTCGCCGGGCGCCGCGCCGGTGCCGCCCAGCTCCACGGCCTGGTTGTCCGAAAATCCGCCGAATACGGGAATTCCTGGGGGAAGATGCAGTTCAGAAGCGGCGGTATCTGTAAGCGGTCCGGCGATATCCGTGTCGTGAATGAGGGGAGGAAATTTGCAGCGGTCCAGCGCTACGGCGTCCAGCAAGTCCCAGTCCCAGTCCTCCTTTTCGTAATCGTAGCAGATGAAGCAGGCGCACTGCCGGGTGCAGCATAGGCGGTTTGTGGCGCGCCAGACGAGGTAACCAGTGTCGTCCAGGAAGCAGTCCATCTGGTCCCAGAGGTCGCTTCGGTTTTGTTTCAGCCAGAGCAGTTTGGGGATGCAGTCCTTGCCGGTCAGAGTCTGACCCATGGTCTCCTCTGAATCCGGGTTGGTTCCAATGGCCTCCATCAGGCCACGGGCGATGGGATCGGCGCGGTTGTCCAGCCAGATCAAGCTGGGGTACAGGTTTGTCTGCTGCGTCATGGGGATGATTCCGCAGGCTGGGGCATTGAAGGATACTGCGGATATGCGAGCCTGTGGCATACGGCTTGTCAGTTCCTTTGAGATTTCGCAGGCCGTGTCCCACCATCCCGCCGGATCGGATTCCACCCAGTCCGGCTGAGGAAAAGATGGACGGATTAAGCGTTTGGCGGATGCCAAGATCTCCGCATTTTCGTTCATCAAGATGCCTTTCATAGAGGAGGTGCCAAGATCGAAAGCCATTATATAGGCGCTCATGTCCAATCGTTTCGCCCCTTTCATCGTGTTATTGGCTGCTTTACAGTAGAGTCTCTACAATTGAATTATAGACTTCTTTAAATATAAAGTCAACATATATTTTTATATTTAGAGTATAAAAATAGTTGAAAGCGTAAAATTTCGTGATTCTATCCAATCATCCTGCCCGCTATATAGTAAAAAAGACGAAAACCACGTAAGAGGAGCGCAAAAAATCGACCAATATCAACAGAAAATATTGACAAACAAAAATTCAACTGTTAATATAAAATTACGCAAGAGTTTAAGATTATATCTGCCGTCGCTCTTGCGCGGAATGCCTTTGACAAAAATAAAAAAGGAAGGAAGAGGGAAAAAGTATGAGCCAAGAATTGTACGCAATCGCAAATTCCGCACCGCTTTGGATTTTGGGCGCAATCCTGATAATTTTTGTATTGCTCCAAAATACAATGTACCTCCGCCTGGCAAAGAAAGAGGCGGAGACGATCCAGTTCCCGCCGGAAAAACTGAGGCAAAGCATGAGAGTCGGCGCTATCACGGCAATTGGGCCAGCTCTGGCGAACATCGTTGCAATGGTGTCGATGATGGCCGCGCTGGGATCTCCTGTCGGCTGGATGCGGCTGTCCGTGATTGGCAACGCGACCACCGAACTGGGTGTGGCGACGGTCGTCTCCCTCACCTCCGGCCTCACCGGTTTTACGGACCCCAATATGACGGTTTCCATTTTTGCGCTGATCCTCATTATGATGGCGGTGATCTGCGCGGGCTGGTTGATTGTGGTCATTATCGCGACCCCTGCCATGGGTTCTATCCGCGCAAAGATTATTGAGAAGGATAAGACCTGGGCCAGCGTCCTCTCCACGGCGACTATGGTCGGCCTGTTCAGCAACCTGGCGGCACTTCAGTTGAAAACGCCTGACGCTGCCATCTATAGCTCTGTGGCGGCATCCTTTGCCGTGATGTTCCTTATCCAGACTGTTTTTGCGAAAAAGAGCCAGAAGATCAAGATGTACGCGCTGGCTATTTCCTTGATCGTCGGCCTGATGGTTGGCGGCGTGGTTTCGGTTCTGTAACGAATTTGATTTTTACATTTCATAACTTAATAGGAGGATAAAGCTATGCAAGAAAATTCTGTCAAGCAACGCTGGGAAAAGCCGGCGATCCGCTTAGGCGTATGGACCAATATCGTGGGCATCCTGCTGATGCTGCTTCCGGGCCTGTATGTGACCATCCGTTATGACGCCTGGGCGGGGTGGGACGCATTTAAAAGAGCCATTGCCATGGGACTGGTGTACTTCGGCGTCAACTGGTTTATTGAGCCGGTTTCCTATTATCCCCCTGTCGGTACGGTAGGAACCTATATGAGCTGGCTGGGCGGAAGTATGACTACGGCAAAAATCCCAGCGGCCGTAGCGGCCAAGGATATGCTGAACGTCGAGGACGGCACCCAGGAGGCGGAAGTGGTCAATGTGTACGCCATCTATGGCGCGACCCTTTCCAACGCCGCGGTTCTGACCTTGATCGCGATTTTCGGAACGGTACTGATCAGCATCATGCCGGAAGGCGTCCGCACGGCGCTGAGTACGTTTGTTATGCCGAGCTTGTTTGGCTCCATGTTAGCTATGTTCGGCTGCTCACTCCCGCTGCTGACCATCCCTATGCTGGCGATCATGGTGATTATCTATGTGCTTATTGGTGCAGGCATCCTGGGCATCGGTACGACGTGGCTCCCGCTTTTCTCCGTTGTACTGTCCATTGTGCTGGCGCGCATTATGTATAAGAAGGGAATCCTGTTCAAGGGCAGGCTGAGCTGATGACAGAGAAGCGGCGGGCGGGCGGTTACCGGATCATGACCGCGCTGCCCCCCGTAATTGGAGCCTTGAAAGGAGACGAGATGGATAAAATACTGCTGAAAAACGGCTGGATTGCCGACGGAACAGGAAATACGGGCTATGTCGGCAGCGTTTTGCTGGAGGGGGAGAAGATATCCGCTGTTGCCAGAGGCGCCATCCCCGTTGCCGGATGCCGGGTGATCGACTGCACCGGAAAGGTTATCGCGCCGGGGTTTATTGACGCCCACTCCCATCAGGACCGCTCCCTGTACTTTGTCAGCGAACGCAAAATGAGCGAACCGTTTATCCGCCAGGGAATCACAACCTATGTGACAGGGAACTGCGGCCTTGGCGTGGCCGGGATTGAAAAAGACAGTCCGTACAAAGAAAAACTGATTGTGGACCCGGAAAATCCCGATCCCAACGCCCGAATGCTGTTTGACAGCTTCGAGGAGTTCTTCCTGCATATGCAGTCCTATGGGATGCGCCAGAACATGGCCTGTATGGCGCCTCACGGCATTGCGGCCGCCTCTGTGCTGGGGATGGAGAAGCCAAAGGAGATCACGGCGGACCATATCCGGCGGATTCAATATCTCCAGGAGGAGGCGCTGGATTCCGGTTGTAAGGGCATTTCCTTCGGCATGGGCTACCGGCCGGATAACTTTTTTACCGACCAGGAGCTGCGGGAAGCCAGCGAAGTGGCGATCCGCCGCAATAAGCTCATTACCGTCCATGAGCGTGTCATGTCCCTCGGCAAGCCCTTTGCGCCCGGAGAGGAACCGCTAAACGTGAAATGGACTCGGGAATTTATCGAGCTGTTCCGGGACAGCGGGGCGAAACTGCAAATGTCCCACCTCCTTTTTGTGGGGCGCAGCGCCTTCCCTTCTTTTGAGCCGATGATGGAGATGTTCGACCGGGAGGTCCAGGAGAACGGGACAGACCTCTGGTTTGACATGTATTCCTACGTGCAGGGTCTCTCCAGCATACAGGTGCTGATGCCCCAGGCGTTCTTCGGTATGGTCCCAGGGATCTATGACAACCGGGAGATGTTGGCAAGGCTGTCTGCTGGTATGGACGCCGGATACCAGGCGGTGGGGATTACGCCGGCGGACGTCCAGCTGTGCAACGGCATGGTGGAGGAGTACGCGCCTTATCGCGGAATGTTTATGGACCAGATCATGGAGGCCCGGGGAATGAACGTAGCGGAGCTGTATACCGATCTGTATCGGAAAACCAACGGCTTTGCCCGCGTCTATTTCTATGTGGAGCAGGAGGAACGGACCATTCCCATTCAGATGACCCACCCCAGAGCGCTGTATATGACCGACGCCAGCTATATCGACGGGTGTCACCAGAACCAATGCGCCTATAATGCAATGCCCAAGTTTCTGCGGATTGCCCGGGAGACGGGAAATCAGTCCCTGGAGGAGACTGTCGCCAAAATGACAGGCCGCAGCGCGGACCGCTTTGACCTGAAAGGCCGGGGCTACCTTCGGGAGGGCTATTATGCGGACATTGTGGTGTTTGACTATGAACACATTCAGGACACCTCTACGCCGGACAAGCCCGACTGTGAGCCGGTGGGCATTGAACATGTATTCGTCAATGGCTCACATATCCTGAACGCCGGAAAGCTGGATGACAGCTCCAGGGAGGGGAGAATTCTTACATGACCAACCGGTACTTACTCCAAAACGGGCTGATCGTGGACGGCTCAGGGGAGAAAGGGTATCTTGGAAGCATCCTCATTGAGGGGAAGCGGATCAGAGAGGTGTTTCGCGGCCAGGCCAGTGTGCCGGACAGCCAGGTGATCGACTGCGTCGGAAAAGTGATCGCCCCTGGGTTTATCGACGCCCACTCCCATCAGGATACCCTTGTTTTCTATCAGAATGAACGGGCGTACACAGAACCCTTTATCCGCCAGGGTATTACTACTTATGTTGCCGGGAACTGCGGCCACGGGGTTGCCGGAATTGAACGGGGGACGCCTTATTGGGACAAGCTGGTGGAGGACCCAAGCAATAAGGACCCCAACGCAAAGATGCTGTTCCACACCTACGACGAGTATTTTTCCTATCTCCAGAAGTACGGGATGCGCCAGAATATGGCATTCCTCGCCCCTCATGGAATTGCCGCTGGTTCCGTCCTGGGGATGGAGCAGCCGAAGCGGATTACCCAAGATCATAAGCGGCGCATCCGGTACCTCCAGGAGGAGGCGCTGGATTCCGGTTGCAGAGGGATTTCCTTTGGCCT
>CANRLX010000087.1 GCA_947631615.1 uncultured Acetatifactor sp. | reverse complement strand
AGTCCGCCTTCAAATCCTTGAGAAGCGAGGCCCGATAGAAGATCGAGTTGTTCTCAAAGTGCAGAAACAGGCTGCGGTAGTCCAGATTCACCGTGCCCACCGTGCCCACCATGTCGTCGATCACGCATCCCTTGGCGTGTACAAAGCCCGGCGTGTACTCGTAGATCTTCACTCCCGCCTCCAAAAGCACCGTATAAAAGCTGCGGGACATGCGGTATACCAGCTTTTTGTCCGGCACTCCCGGCAGGAGGATCCGCACATCCACCCCGCGGCGGGTGGCACGGACAAAGGCATCCAACAGGGCGTCCCCCGGCATGAGATACGGGGTGTAAAACCACGCGTAGCTCTGCGCCTGGGACAAGAGATCGATGTAGAGCTCGTTGCTCGCCGCATCGGCGCGGAGCGGGGAATCGTAGTAGCTTAAGACAAGGCCGTCCCTCTCCGGCTCCTCCTGCGAAAAGTCTACCGGCTCCAAAAATTCATCGGGGATCTTATCCCTCGTAAAACCATTCCAAAACTCCGCAAACATTCGGGTGTAATTCTGCACGGCCTCCCCATGCAGCCGGAAGCCGATATCCTTCCAGTGCCCAAACTTTTTGATATGGTTGATATATTCGTCCGCCAGGTTCACACCGCCGCTGAACGCCGTTTTTCCGTCAATAATCAGCATTTTTCTGTGATCCCTGCAGTTGAGCGTGCCCCTGATAAACACGAGCGGATTAAATGCCTCGCAGCGGATCCCCAGCTTCCGGAGATCTTGGGCCGCCTTCCGGGAGTAGGTCGAGATGCTGCCTAGGTCGTCGTACAAAACGCGCACATCCACGCCCTGGGCGGCCTTGCGGCTTAAGATCTCCACGATGGAGTCCCACATAAATCCGTTCTCAATAATAAAGTACTCCACAAAGATAAAGCGCTCCGCCTTTTCCAGCTCCTTTCGCATCGCCTCAAAGAGCTGCTCCCCCAGGGGATAATACTCCGCCTGCCGATTGCCGTGAAGCCTCAGGCCGGTCAAGTCCTGCACGGCGCGGAAGGTCTGCGCCATCCGCCTGTTTTCGGAGGAGAGCTCCTCATATAGGGGAGCCGTCTCGTCCGGCACAGAGGGAAGGGGCCCCGCCGCCTTCAGCTTTCTCTTAAGCGGCCTTGTGGTGCGCTTGTTTCCAAAAAACAGATAGAACACCGTGCCCAAAATCGGCGCCGTGAGGATCACCAAAAGCCAGATGATCTTGTAGGTCCCCTCATCCCTCTTGGTGATCAGGTACAGAACAAACAAAAACGATAGGACGGACAAAACAAAGTGTATCAACACCGCCCAGGGCGCCAGCCACTTTAAAAGAATATAAAACCAGACCCCCTGAAGCAAAACGGCGGGGATCACCGAAACGATGCGCGTAACGACCTTTTTTACATGTCCCATGCTGTCACTCCTCCACTCTGTCCGCATATTTGATCCGATAGATGCGCCTCAGAGAATCGTTGACGCGCTCCTCGGATATCGTCCCGTCCTGAACCGCCTGCAGAACAGCGTTATACGCCTCCTCGAAGTTTTCCGGCATCAGGAGCATGTCGCAGCCGGCCCGCAGCGCCCGCACGGCCGCATCCCCCGACTCGTAATAATCCGTGATGGCATTCATATTCAGGGCATCCGTGATGACGACCCCGTCAAACCCCAGCTCGTTTCTCAAAAGATCGGTGACTACGGCGGGGGACAGCGAGCAGGGCGTATTGTCTCCCGTCAGTCCGGGCGCTCCTATATGACTCACCATGACCATATCCGCGCCGGCGTCGATCCCCGCCTGAAACACCGTAAACTCCTCGGCGCGAAACTCCTCCAGGGTCCGGTCGGTGGAAGCCATCCCCTCGTGGGTGTCCGCGGTGGAGCTTCCGATCCCGGGAAAATGCTTCAGACAGGCGGACACGCCGCTCTCCTGAAGTCCCTCCGTCATAGCGGTGACATAGGGCGTCACCGAAGCGGCGTCCGCGCCGTAGGCGCGATCCCCCAGGACACTGCCCTCCACGTTTGCAATGTCGGCCACCGGCGCGAAATCCAGGTTAAAGCCCAGCTCGGACAGATACCCTCCGACCGTGACGCCCGCCTGATAGGCGCTGTCCGGATCGCCTGCTGCCGCGATCTCCCGGGCGGAACCCACATTTTCAGCAAGACCGGCCTTGGACACGCGGCTGACGCTCCCGCCCTCCTCGTCCACTCCGATAAAGAGCGGATAGCTGGAGTACAGCACGGTGTTGTCGATCATCTGGGTCAGCTGCTCCTTCGACTGTATGTTTCCGGCAAAATACAGGATGCCTCCCACGCGGTAGCGGGAGAGAGCCTCCTTGGTCCCCTCGCCCGCCTGCACCACCGTATTGACTCCGGTGATAGACTCCGGCGTCACCAAAAAAAGCCCCGCCACCTTATCCTCCAGGGGCATCACGCCGATGGCGGCATCCACGATCTCATCCAGCTTCTGCTCCGGCGTGGGCTCCTCCGTCATATCCATGGGATCCGGCTCCACAAGCGTCTCCTCCGTCCCCAGTATATTCTCCACCACGTCCTGCGGCGTGGGCTCCTCCGTGGTTGCCTCTACGTTCTCCCCGCTTTTGTCCATCAGCCTTCCCACACCGGCCGCGATCCCCGCGGCGGCTGCGGCGATCAGCGCCACTACCAGCACATACGACACGATCTGATTGCGCAGGCGCCTGCGCCTTCTCGCCTCTCTCTTCTCCGCCAGCAGCTCTTCCCTGCTCTGCGCCTGTTCTCTCTCACCCTTCATCCCTTCACTCCTCAACCTTTTTTATAGCCGGCAAGCAAAAAGCGCATCAACCACATCCCGGCTAATGCGCTTTTCCTTATCATTTGCATCTGCTTGTCCTTCGTACCTTCAGTCGAAATCTTCGGTATTCCATATTGGCTTTGGTTCTCTCCGGAAATTTTCCGTTTTTTCTTTCGCTGTCTACAGTATACGGTAACAAACTTCATTTGTCAACACTCTTCGACAAACTCCCACTTTTTTCCAGGCCGACGCCGGATCTACAGCCGCGTCTCCACAAAAATATCGTAGATCGCCTTGATGGCGTCCTCGAAATCCGCGTTTGCCACTCCGATGATGATATTTAACTCGGAGGAACCCTGGTCGATCATCTTGACATTGATCTTGCTGTGCGCCAGCGCGGAAAAGATCCTTCCGGCGGTGCCGCGCGTGGACTTCATCCCCCTACCCACCACGGCGATCAGGGCGAGATCCGCCTCAATGTCGATAAAGTCCGGATTGCAGAGCCTGTGGATGCCGGCCACCACCTTCTGCTCCTTGTGCATAAACTCATCCTGATGCACAAACACCGTCATGGTGTCAATGCCGGAGGGAACGTGCTCAAAGGATATCCCGTTCTCCTCGAACGCCTGCAGCACCTTCCTTCCGAAACCGATCTCCGAGTTCATCATGTCCTTCTCGATATTGACCGCGCAAAAACCCTTCTTTCCGGCGATCCCCGTGATCACATACTTTGGCTTCTGACAGGTGCTTCCCACGATCCAGGTGCCGTTGTCCTCCGGCGCGTTGGTGTTGCGGATATTGATGGGGATGCCCTCCTGCCGCACCGGAAAGATGGCGTCCTCATGCAGAACGGAGGCCCCCATGTAGGCCAGCTCTCTCAGCTCCCTGTAGGTGATCGTCTCGATCCCCTCGGGGTTTTTGATAATGCGGGGATCCGCGATCAGAAATCCCGACACATCCGTCCAGTTCTCGTACACGTCAGCCTTCGCCGCCTTCGCCACGATAGAGCCCGTCACATCCGAGCCGCCTCTGGAGAAGGTCTTTACGGTCCCGTCGGGAAGAGCGCCGTAAAAGCCGGGGATCACCGCCCTGTCGCACTTTGCAAGCCTTTTGGAGAGGATCTTGTTGGTGCGCTCCCCGTCAAAATCTCCGTCCTCGTCAAAGCAGATCACAGTGGCGGCGTCGATAAACTCATAGTCCAGATAGTCAGCCATAATAATGCCGTTTAAGTACTCTCCGCGGGACGCGGCATAGTTGCTGCCCGCCTTTTCCTTAAAGTTCTTCTCGATCGTCTGAAACTCCTGATCCAGGCTTAAGGACAGACCCAGTCCGTCGATGATCTCCCGGTAGCGCGCGCTGATCGCCGCAAGCGCCTCCTTAAAATCCTTCTCCTCCTCCGCCAGCTGATAGCAGGCGTAGAGCATATCCGTCACCTTCGTGTCGTCCTTAAAACGCTTGCCCGGCGCGGAGGGGACCACATACCTTCTCTCCTCGTCCGCGCGGATGATATCCCCGACCTTTTTAAACTGCTCTGCGCTGGCGAGCGAGCTGCCGCCGAATTTCACTACCTTAGCCATTTTTCCTCTTCTCCTCACGTTTTTTTATGATCCGGAATTTGCAAAACGCCCCTCTGTCGGATTTAGAACAGCCGGATCCGGTTGAAAGCCTCTCCGCCGAGAGCCTCGTATTTGGCCTGAAACTCTCTCTCCTTCACAGGGCCGGTTATATAGCCGATCTCTCCGCCTTTGCCCGCCTCGATCACCCTTCCGCCCGGGAAAGCCTCCTGCACCTTCTGTCCGGCGGAGCTCTTCACACGGAGAAAAAACGCCCTCTTAGTCTCGCCCACATCTGAAAGCCGCGCCTCCTCCTCGTCCCAGAAGCAGGTGATCACCTTCCCCTGATGTCTCGCGCAGTCTATCACGTCGGACACCACCGCGCTGGCCGTGGGCAGCTTTCCGGCGCCGCGGCCGTAGTACATGGAGTCCCCCAGCATATTTCCGGTGACAAAGACGGCGTTGAACACATCGTTCACCATCGCCAGCGGGTGATCCTTCGGGATCAGAAAGGGCGCCACCATCGCCAGCGTCTCGCTGTCGCCCTGCCTCTTGGCCCTCGCCAGAAGCTTGATCGTATATCCGGCCTCTTTTGCATAGAGGAAATCGGCCGCCGTGATCTTCGTGATGCCCTCCGTAAATATCTTCTCGGAATCCACGTTCTTCCCCAGCATCAGGGAGGAGAGAATGGCGATCTTGCGGCAGGCGTCGTGGCCCTCCACATCCGCCTCCGGATTGCGCTCCGCATACCCCTTCTCCTGAGCCTCCTTCAGCACCTCGTCAAAATCCGCGCCCTCGCGCTCCATCTTGCTCAAAATATAATTGGTGGTCCCGTTTAAAATACCGGTGATCGCGTCGATCCGCTCCGCCGTCAGGGAATAGTTGAGCGGGCGTATAATCGGTATTCCGCCCCCCACGCTGGCCTCGAAGAGGTAATTGCAGTTGTGCTCCCCTGCGATCTTCAAAAGCTCCGGCCCGTGCTTGGCCACCAGCTCCTTGTTGGAGGTGCAGACGCTCTTGCCCCTCTCCAGAGCCTGCCTGGTAAACTGGTAGGCGGCTCCCACGCCGCCCATCGTCTCACAGACGATACCCACCGTGTCGTCGTTTAAGATGATGTTGACGTCGTGCACCACCCTGTCCCCGTAAGGGTCCTCGGGAAAATCCCTCAGATCCAGGATGTACTTTACATTCAATTCATGGGTGGCCTTCTTATCCACCATCCCCTTGTTGGTCTCTATCACTTCCACGACACCGCTTCCCACCGTGCCGTAGCCCAGAACCGCTATGTTGATCATATTTCTCTACTCCTGTTCTCTTTGTTTTCTCTGCCTCCGGTCACTCCCTGGCCAGGATCTTGACGTGATGAACGCCCTTCTGACGCTCCATCTGCTCGATCATGCGGGAGATGTCTCCGGTATTCTGCAGCACCTGAACGCTCAGGCTCAAGGACGCAATCCCGCTTATGGGAATACTCTGGTGGATCGTCAGGATGTTCGCCTGATACTCCGCGATCACCTTGAGCACATCCGAAAGGATCCCGGGCTCGTCGTCCATCTGGAAGGTCAGGGTGATCGTAGTCCCCTGTGCATTGTCATGAAACTGGAAGATATCATCCCTGTACTTATAAAAAGAGCTGCGGCTGATACCAACGGCATCAACCGCCTCCTGAACCGTCATGACCTTCTCCGATTCCAGAAGTCTCTTTGCTTCCACTACCTTTAACAATACCTCAGGCACCGCTTTCTGCTTTACTACAAAGTATCTGGTTGTCTCTCCCATGCGACCATCACCCGCCTTCATGTGTGTGTGACGCGTACAGTTGTGTGTCATCGAGGGATATTCTATCACAGTGGAGGAGGAAATTCAAGAGTTTTTTCGTTTCCGCCCCAACCGGATCCCGAGAAACGGCGGGCGCAAAAAAAGGACTGTCACAGACAGCGCAGACGGCATTTTGTGACAGTCCCTTCCCTAAGCTCAGATTAACGGATATTTGTCCGTCAGCGTCTGCACGATCGCGCGCGCCTCCGGAATCTTCTCCTCGCCGCCCTTGATCACCAGAGCGATCGCCTCCGCAATGCGGTCCATATCGGCGGTGTTCATACCACGGGAGGTAACCGCCGGCGTGCCGAGACGAATACCGCTGGTCACAAACGCGGACTTGGGATCGTTGGGGATCGTGTTTTTGTTGGCGGTGATGTGCGCGCTGTCAAGCAGCTTCTCCACTTCCTTGCCGGTCAGGTCAAAGTTTGTCAGATCGATCAGCATCAGGTGATTGTCCGTCCCGCCGGACACGATCCGGATGCCGCGGCTCAAAAGCCCCTTGCAAAGCGCCTGGGCGTTGTCCACAATGCCCTTCTGGTAGGTCTTAAACTCGGGGGACAGCGCCTCCTTGAAGCACACCGCCTTGGCGGCGATCACGTGCATCAGGGGGCCTCCCTGGATCCCCGGGAATACCGCCTTGTTCAGCTTATACTTATCGGCCACCTCCTGGCTGCTCAAAATCATGCCGCCCCTGGGCCCTCGCAGCGTCTTGTGGGTGGTCGTCGTGGTCACGTCCGCATAGGGGATGGGGCTGGGATGCAGGCCCGCCGCCACCAGGCCGGCGATGTGGGCCATATCCACCATGAGGAACGCCCCCACCTCGTCGGCGATCTCGCGGAATTTCTTGAAATCGATCGTTCTCGCGTAAGCCGACGCGCCGGCAATGATCATCTTCGGCCTGCTCTCCAGGGCGATCTCGCGGAGCCTGTCATAGTCGATAAATCCCTCGTCGTTCACACCGTAGGGGACGATCTTAAAGTAGGTTCCGGAAATATTGGCGGGGCTTCCGTGCGTCAAATGTCCGCCGTGATCCAGATTCATGCCGAGGATCGTGTCGCCGGGCTGGCAGACGGCAAACTGCACCGCCAGGTTCGCCTGTGCGCCGGAGTGCGGCTGCACGTTGGCATACTCGCAGCCAAACAGCTCCTTGGCGCGCTCGATGGCCAGCGTCTCCACCACGTCCACGCACTGGCATCCGCCGTAGTAGCGCTTCCCCGGATATCCTTCCGCATATTTGTTGGTGAGAGGGCTTCCCATGGCCGCCATAACCGCCTTGCTCACCCAGTTCTCGGACGCGATCAGCTCTATATGACTGTTCTGGCGCTCCTGCTCGTCGACGATGGCCTGCGCGATCTCAGGATCCACGCTCCTGACTTCATCCAGTGAATACATAATCATTCCTC
Source organism: uncultured Acetatifactor sp. (assembly GCA_947631615.1). Taxonomy (GTDB): domain Bacteria; phylum Bacillota; class Clostridia; order Lachnospirales; family Lachnospiraceae; genus Acetatifactor. The sequence continues at coordinate 5,267 of CANRLX010000087.1, read as the reverse complement.
CTGTAAAATATTTTAATATAGATAGTTTGATGTGGTGATAATCCAGCAAAATCAGCTTAATTATACCATACAAAAAAAGGAAATTAAAGATTTCTTTAAGATTATTTAAGTTTTCAAAAAAAACGTTGATTTTTTTATTTTTCGTGCTATATTAAAAATGGTTCTGTAGGAAGGGTGAGGAAATTATTATGAAAAATAAGTTAAAGACGTTTTTTGTAACCTATAAACACGCGATCCCGCTTTTGATCTACGGGGTCATTTATCTGGCCTGGTTCCACTATCTGGAGGTGAACACCCCCAGGCACTACCAGCTGATCCATATGGCGGTTGACGATTACATTCCGTTCTGCGAGCTGTTTGTCATCCCCTACTTTTTATGGTTCGCCTACGTGTCCGTCACGGTGGTGTACTTCTTCTTTAAGAGTAAGGAGGATTACTACAAGACCTGCGTGTTCCTCTTCACCGGCATGACGATCTTTCTGATGATATCGACCTTCTGGCCAAACGGCCATCACTTAAGACCGGCTGTCATGCCGCGGGACAATGTCTTCACAGGACTGCTGGGGATGCTCTACAAGGTGGACACTCCCACGAATTTGTGGCCAAGCATCCACGTGTACAACTCGCTGGGCGCGCACTTCGCCATTGTAAAGAGCAAGGCATTTGAGAAGAGAAAGGGCATACGCATCGCTTCCTTCCTGCTGTCCTCCTCCATCATCGCCTCCACCGTGCTGATCAAGCAGCACTCCATGTTTGACGTGATGACCGCCTTTGTGATGGCGGCGGTAATGTACGCGGTAGTCTACTACTACGACATCATCCTGCTGATCCAGATGACCCTCAACAAGAAAAAAGCGAGACCTCAGATCGGCTGATGCTCCGCCGATCATGACCCATAAAAAACGGAGGTCAATTAAATTTAAACAGCTTCTGGCAGATCTTGTAGCCCTCCACGGAGAGCTTGCGCCCCCCGCGGCCGGGCAGGTTCATCGCCCCGCCCATGATGCCGTGGCGCAGGTAGACGTAGAGCCCCTTGTCCTTCCCCTTTAAATACTGCCAGAGCTCCTTTTTCTTTTGAAGCGCCTCCTCGGTCCCCGACCGGATGAGAAGGACGGAGGAGACGGTGGTGATGATCTCCAGGTAGTTTCTCATATACTGGTACAGGCGCTTATTCCGGATAATCTCCGATTTCTTTTCCACCAGGTAGTCCACCATCAACTTGTTGACCCGGATCTGCTGGTCGATGCGGGAGATCATAACGCTCTCGTTGACAGACTGGTCCTCCCGCCCGATGTAGTAGCGGTAAAAATTCACATCCAGATAATACATATTCTTCACATAGGGCAGCGGTTCAAACACATACAGATTGTCCACATAAAAGGTGTGCTCCGGCAGGCGGATATGATTGTCCCTTAAAAGCTTCGTCCGGAAGATAACGGAGTGCATGAGAATGTAATGCCCCTTTATGAAATGATGGCAGTCCTCCCAGGTAAACAGCGTGTCCTTGGGGAGAATGTGCCGGTAGTGCATCACCTTCTTGCGCTTCTCTCCCACCTTGTCGTACACAAAATTGCAGACCAGCATATCCAGCACCTTGTCGATGCCCGTCTGTTCCCTGAGGGTGGAAAGCACCTGCAGATAGGCGTCCTCCTTCACCCAGTCGTCGCTGTCCACCACCTTAAAATACAGTCCCGAAGCGTTCTCAATGCCCGTGTTCACCGCCGAGCCGTGCCCGCCGTTCTCCTTGTGGATCGCCTTCACGATCGTCGGATATTTCGCCGCATACTCATCGGCGATCGCGGCTGTCCGGTCCTTCGCAGAGCCGTCGTCCACGATCAGGATCTCCACGTCCTCCCCCCCGGGAAGCAAGGATTCCACACACTTTCTCATATAGTTTTCGGAATTATAACAGGGTATTGCAATCGATAATAATTTCATCTATATTTCTCCTGTCCCAGCTTGATATTCAGGTACTTCGTGTACGCCTCAAAAGCCGCAGGGATCGGGTAACCGGTGTCGGTCTGCGACGGCTCGATGTACAGCCAATCCCGGACCGCCTCCGTCGGCTCCCCCTGCTCCAGCTCATCCACGCGGACCATATAGCCCTTCATGTGCCACTCTCTGTGGGAGAAGATATGCCTGGCATCGGGCAGCGGCGTGATTCGGATCGTATGAAGCCCGTTCTCTGCTAAATATTGTACCACTTCCTCCGCCGTATGAAAACCACTCATGGAAGGAAATTCGTACATTCCCGCCAAAAGTCCCTTCGCAGGCCGCTTTCTGACGGCCGCCCGCTCCGCGTCCCGTATCACCAGGATCGTTTTCTCCTCGACGGCCCTTGGCCTCTTGGCCTCCTTTTTGGGGTAGTCCGTCTCCCGCCCCAAACAATGCGCCATACACAGCCTCTCCAGCGGACATTCCCCACAGTGGGGCGCGCCGTTCGGAATACAGACGCAGGCCCCCAGCTCCATCATCGCCTGGTTGAAATCCCCGGGCCTGTCCTCCGGCAGAATACGGCGCACCGCCTGCTCCACAGACGCTTTCACCCTCGCGTCCGTCACGGGTCTGTCGTCTCCGCAAAGCCTTGCCACCACCCGCAGGACATTGCCGTCCACCGCCGGATTCCTCTCCCCGTAGGCGATGGAGGAGACGGCTCCCGCCGTGTAGCTTCCGATCCCCTTCAGCTTCATCAGCTCGTCATAGTCCGAGGGCATCCGGCCGCCGTACTCCTCCATGATCTGTACGGCCGCCCGCTGCAGATTGCGCACGCGGTTGTAGTAGCCCAGCCCCTCCCACAGCTTGAGAAGCGTCTCCTCCTCCGCGCGCGCCAGGCTCTCTATGTCCGGAAGCGCCCGCATAAAGCGCTCAAAGTACGGCTTCACCGCCTCCACCCTCGTCTGCTGCAGCATGATCTCGGACACCCACACACGGTAGGGCGACGGCTCCTCCCGCCAGGGAAGGATCCTGCGGCTTTCGTCGTACCAGGCCAGAAGCGGATCCGGTATCGCCGCCAGATCCCCCGGCAGACAAACCGGCAGGGGCGAGCGGATGCTCATACTGTCCGGCGTCACCCGACAGTCGTAGGCGATGATCTCCACGCCACATTCCCTGGCGTGCAGAAGGGCCCTGGCAAACGCCTCGTGGGTGCCCACATTCGGGGTGAAATATCTTGCGCCCTCCATCTGCACCACAAAGCACACAAAGACCTGATAGCCCTCCTTTTTGGCGCGGATCAGCTCCTCCACGTGCTTGACCGCGCGCTCCGAGGGCGCGTCCGGAAAACGGACCACCCCGTCCTCCTCCAGCGTCACTCCCTTGACTTCCAGGAAAATGCGCCGGACATCGTCCCCCTCCGCAGTCTCCACATAAAAGTCAAACCGCGAGCTGCCGTAGCGCGTCTCCGGACGCACCGTGCGCAGGTGCGAAAAGAGCTCCTCCGTATACAGCCACTCCTCCACCGCCCGATTGGGCGCCTGGGAATCCATGTTGATCAGGCGGTCCCCCTTCTCCACCGCCACCAGGTCGTAGACGGTGGAGCGACCGGGATTGTCGCTTTTTTCCAGATATACCCTGGCCCCCTTCACCAGAAGCTCCCTACACCTTCCGGTATTCTTCACGTGCACGGTCTCCCTCTCTCCGTCCACCATCACGCGGGCGATGAAACGGTTGGGGCGATCTATCAATTCAGCCGGTACGATATGCCGATAATTCATTGGTAAACTGTTCTCTCCTTCTGTTCCTCCGGTAGGGCACCCTCGCCGCCGGCACCTCCTCCGACGCGCTCAGCGTGTGCACGGACTGATCGTCAAAGAATATCTGTGCGCCGAACGCCTTTAAAAACTCCTTCTTCTCCAGGCCGCCCAGGAAAAAGACCTCATCCACCCTCACGTTCCACGCGCGAAGCGTCCGGATCACCCTCTCGTGGGCCGGCGCGCTGCGGGAGGTCACCAGGGCCGTCCGGATCGGGCAGTTGTCCAGGCCGATCCTCCTCTGCAGGTCGGAGAGCTTTCTCAAAAAATGTGCGAAGGGTCCTTCCTCCAAGGGTCTTCTGGCGTTCAGCTCCTCGTTTTTCTCAAAGGCGATCAATCCCCTGTCCTTAAATATCCGTTCCGACTCGTCGGTGAAGAGCACGGCATCCCCGTCAAAGGCAATGCGGATCCGGTCGTCCTCCTCCGTCTCGCCGTAGGTGCGCTCGGTACAGATAATGCCCGCGGCGATCCCGCTGTCGATGGCGCTCTGTACATCCTCCTCGTACGCGGACAGAAAGAGATCCGTGTGAAACGCCGTCAGATAGGGCGCCAGCGACGCCCCGCTGACCAGAACCGCTCTGGTGATGGCAAGCCCATAGTGCTTGATCGTGTTGAACACTCTCAAAGACGTGTCCGGACTGTTGTGGGACATGATGACCACCTCCACCATGGGGCCGTTCTGATTTAATCCGAGAAGCTGTCGGATCAGCCGAAATCCCGGCCCCGGCTTAAGCGGCTCCTGTTCGTGCTCCACCTGATACCTGCAGTAGGCCTCCACGCCCTGTCTCTCAAAGATCTCATTTTCCACCGTGAGGTCAAACAGCGCCCTGGAAGAGACACCGATGACCATTCTGTTGTCCAACCTCTCCGACATATGCCGCTCCTTTCTGACCGGTTTCGGGCAGCGCCCGACCGTCCTTGGCAAAGGGACCGATCAGCAGACGCCGATCATCAGACACCGGCAGACAAAGCGCGCATGGACACTATCGGATGCGGTTGCACTCGTATTTTTCCATCGTGAGCAGGCAGGATCGGAGCGATTCGTACCGCTTCTGGGTGTCCCCCTCCTCCACCTCTATGTCACAGGCGACCGCCATAGTGGTGATCATGTCGTCCGTGATACGGTGATGGAGTCCGGCCAGAATATTCAGCCGCTGCTCGTAGGATTCCGCGTCCAGAAATTCCAGCACCATCGGGTCGATGTCCAGCTCCTCGGTTTCCGATTCCTCGTCCAGGTAATCTTCGGAGTCCGGATTCTTGACTTTCGGCTTTTGGGATTCCGGTTTCTCGGAGTCTGGCCTCTCGACTTTCGGCTTTTCAGCTTCCAATTTCTCGGAGTCTGGATTTTGGGTTTCGGGATTTTCGGTTTTCGGTTTCTCGGAGTCTGGACTCTCGGTTTCCGGCTCTTTGGCTTCCGGCTTTTGATCCGCCGAAACACGCTCCTTTTGGTCTGTTGGCTGCGCCGAAGGAGACGCTTCCTCTCTCTTCTGGCGTTCACTGTCAGGCCCCTGGAGCGCA
>CANRLX010000086.1 GCA_947631615.1 uncultured Acetatifactor sp. | reverse complement strand
TCCGCGTCGCAATTCTGCGAGGCGCACCCGTCACAGAAAACCCGGTGAAAATCCTCGTCCCACGGGCCGGACAGTACCGGGAGAGCGCCGAGAAAATCGGCGAGGGCCTCCGGGCTCCGTGAGACCTTTTCAAAATTTGTCATGGTATAAGTAATCCCCCCTTTCGGTTTATCTCGCCGCCCTCCGGCGGCCCCGGTTTCTCACAGAGAGGCGGACGCGCCTCTCGGCGGTCTCCGCGTCTCTCGTCTCGCCCCTGTGTAACTCGCGGTAGATCGTCGCCACCGTTACGCCGAGCTTTCCCGCGATCTCTTGCGGGCTCTTGTTCTCTCCGTAAAGCTCCTCGATTTTCCGCCTATCCTCGAGCGTGAGGCACTTGTAAGCCATTTCTATACCCCCTCTCACTTGTAAGAAATATAAAAAAAGAGTGCGTCGGAGCTTTATAGCTCTTTCGCACTCTATGATAAACGGCACAAACCCTCGGGAGGACCTTGTAAGGGATTGATTTTTATGATTATTTGTGCTATAATATAATATTAATCTGTTTGAAAGGAGTGATTAGGTCATGAAGCTTGAAACACTATGCGGCGGAGTGAAGCCTTCTTGCCCTAATCTAAAGAGCCGAGAAGCATTTATAGATGGGCTGTTTGAAGCCGCCGGTCAAAAGCCCTACATCTCTGTTTCCTATAAGAGAAACCTGTGTAATGGAACAAAGCCTTTCACGGTAGAGCAGAAGATTCCGCTTCGTGGCCGGGATAATCTTCAATCTCTCACATCGTTTTTTGCAAAGGCTATCGCAGATTCCCTTGCCGTAAATGTTATTGCTGCCTTTGGAATCCCGGAGAAAGAGCCTCCCGACAAGAATGCTCTATGTGTGGCGCTTTCTCATCAGATGCGGCTGTTAATAGATAGTGACGATGAGGATGTAGACGATATCCTTACAGTCGAGTACCAAAAGGCAAAGAATGCTGATTCAATAGATAACACCGTACCTCAAATCACATCGCGGCCTCTATATCCGGGAGACAGTATTTACATGAAATCCAAATGGCGTCCAGTATACTCTGTTGGCCTTGATGAGATATTCGAGCACACGTGGGAGTTTGATAATGTTGGAACACAGACGTGGACTGGAAGACGGCTTTACTTCTCAAATCACAACAAAGTCAGGCCGAAGGCTGAATCGAACTATATAGATATTCCGGTCACACCACCAAACCATAGCGTAAAGCTAACGGTACGAATGGACGCAAGAAGTTTTGAGAAGAGATCTGAATGTAAGTGGATCATGATAGATGATGTGGGAAAAGACTGCTTCCCAAATGGCGGTCAATTTACGATTGTTGTTGATGTTACGTTTCAAACGGGAGATTAATTGGAGGTTTGTACTGTGAACGATATGAATGTCGAAAAATGGTCAACATTAAAGGAAGTACGAGGAAGGAACAAACGTTGACTATAACAAAGAGTACGCTGTCGACGAGACGCGCCTGTTCCGGTTCCTGCAGGATACTCAGCCGAAGGAAATGGACAAGTTGGGCGTGTTTACTTCGGATACGAAAAAGCGACAGTTCCTGAGCCGCCTGTCCGGAGAGATTGCTAAGCGAGGCATCATTGATGTGCTGCGCAATGGCGTGAAGGTTTATCCGGCAGACCTCATCATGTTCTACCTGACACCGACCGAGAATAACGAGCAGACCAGAATTATGTATGAGAAGAATATTTTCAGTGCGACGCGGCAGCTACGTTATTCACAGGATACAGGAAAGCTGGCGCTGGATGTTTGTCTGTTCATCTACGGGCTCCCGGTTATCACAATGGAGCTGAAGAACCAGCTCACAAAGCAGAACACGGAAAATGCTGTCCGCCAGTACAAGGAAGACCGCGATTTCCATGATCTTCTGTTTTCTTTCAAGCGTTGCATGGTTCATTTTGCCGTGGATGATACCACGATCCAGTTTTGCGCAAAACTTACCGGAAAGGATAGCTGGTTCCTGCCGTTTAATAGGGGCTATAACGATGGTGCAGGCAATCCGCCGAATCCTGACGGTCTTATGACAGCTTATCTTTGGAAGGACATCCTTACCAAGAGAAAACTGTCCCGCATTATAGAAAACTACGCGCAGGTCATTGAAGAGGTGGATGAGGATACCAATAAGAAGTCCATCAAGCAGATATGGCCGCGTTACCATCAGCTCGACTGTGTGGAGAAGCTGCTTGCTGACGTGCAGGAGAATGGCGTCGGCAAACGGTACCTGATCCAGCACAGCGCCGGAAGCGGCAAGTCAAACTCCATTGCATGGCTGGCGCATCAGCTGATCGGACTTGAGAAAGACGGACACCCGATGATCGATTCCGTCTTTGTGGTTACTGACCGCCGTATTCTGGATAAGCAAATCCGCAATACGATCAAGCAGTTTATGCAGGTCAAAAACACCGTTACATGGGCGGAGCATTCAGGCGATTTGCGCAAGGCCATACAGGACGGCAGGCGTATCATTATATCTACGATTGAAAAGTTCCCGTACATCATCTCGGAGATTGGACAGGAACATAAGAATAACAAGTTTGCCATCATCATTGATGAGGCGCACTCCGGCCAGAGCGGACGCAACTCCGCAAATATGAATCTGGCACTTTCCGGCCTTGCCACAGATGACGAGGCGGACAATGAGGACAAGATCAATGCCATGATGGAGGGACGCAAGCTCGTTTCTTCTGCCAGCTACTTTGCCTTTACAGCTACTCCAAAGAACAAGACCGTGGAAATGTTCGGTGTTGCCTATGAGGAGGACGGTGAAATCAAACATCGCCCGTTCCATGTCTATACGATGAAGCAGGCTATTCAGGAGGGCTTCATTCTTGATGTGCTGCGGAATTATACGACCATCGACAGCTGGTACAAGATCATGAAAACGGTCGAGGATAATCCGATGTTCGACAAGAAGCGTGCGCAGAAAAAGCTGCGTGCCTTCGTTGAGGGTAATCCGGACGTTATCGCTAAGAAGGCCGCCATGATGGTGGAGCACTTCCACGAGCAGGTTATTGCCAAGAAGAAAATCGGCGGCAAAGCGCGTGCGATGGTGGTCACTGCAAGCATTCCGAGATGTATCGAATATTACTACGCAATTAACAAGTGCCTCGCAGACAGACATAGTCCATATAAGACTATCGTTGCATTTTCTGGCGAGCATAAATATAACGGTCAGGAACCGGCATTGAAGTCTGCTGCCATGAATGGATTCCTGGACGCTAAGATTCCGAAGGAGTTTAAGAAAGATCCATATAGGATACTTATCGTTGCCGATATGTTCCAGACCGGCTTCGACGAGCCGCTGCTGCAGACGATGTATGTGGACAAGCCGCTCTATGATATTGCTGCGGTACAGACACTTTCCCGCTTGAACAGAGCGCATCCCGGCAAGGATGAAGTATATGTTCTGGACTTTGCCAACAAGACATCCGTGATTGAGGAAGCGTTCTCGAAGCTCTACAGAACAACGATTCTTTCCGGAGAGACCGATCCTAATAATCTGTACGACTTGATTACCATTATGGAGGAGTATCAGGTCTATGACGACAGCGATGTTGAAAAGCTGGTAGACCTTTTCCTGAGTGGCGCGGAGCGTGACCGCCTTGATCCGATTCTGGATGCATGCACAGCTGTATATAAACAGCTTGAGCTGGACGATCAGATAAGATTCAAGAGCGCTGCTAAGTCCTTTGTGCGTACATATGGCTTCCTTGGCGCAATTCTTCCTTACGGAAATGTCGACTGGGAAAAGCTCTCGATCTTCCTGAACTTGCTGATACCGAAACTCCCGTCGCCGCGTGACGCCGATCTTTCGGAGGGTATCCTTCAGACGATTGATCTGAGCAGCTATCGCAATGAGGCGCAGGAGGCTATCTCCATCAAGCTGGAAGATGCTGACGCAGAAATCGCGCCGGTGCCTGCAGGCAAGGTCGGTCATATCGTTGAGCCGGAAATGGATCTGCTTTCCAAGATCATCATGGACTTCAACGATATGTTTGGAAATATCAACTGGAACGATGCGGACAATGTGCAGCGGCAGATTCTTGCGATTCCGGAGATGGTCTCAAAGGATAAGAAATACCAGAACGCCATGAAAAATTCTGATGCACAGGAAGCTCGTACCGAAAGCGAACGTGCACTGCAGCAGGTCATCTTCTCTATCATGGCGGACAACATGGAGCTATTCAAACAGTTCCAAGACAATCCGTCGTTCAAGAAATGGCTTTCTGATCTGGTGTTTAACCTTACCTACAATCCGGAGGGCAAGGAGTATGTTATGCTTTCACAGGAGCACAGAGGTGTTACTTATGATTTCCAACCGCAGGAGACGCTTATGGTAGCGGAAGATCCGGCTCCATACGGCGAGAAGAAAGACGATTGATTTTAGAGGGGGCTTATGAGCGCAGTTTTGTTTAAAACATTAAAAGGCAAAGATATGGACAGGATTTTTGCTGAGGTCCAGCATAGTGAGACTCTCGGCTTAACCTGTCCGGAACAACTGCGCTTATTTCACCTGATTATAAGAGATAGCAAGTTCTACAGAGACGATGTGGAGACTTGGCTGTATCGAAACATCAGCCGCTATGTCTTTTCGCGTGCAAAGTTGGAGCAATTCCGTCAGGACGACGATTTGGATGCGGCCATTGAACGTGCGCTCCAAATGATGCGCGAAAACGGAGCCGCCGACGAAAAGGGTAAAGGCAACGAGCTCGGTGAGATGATGGTCTATGCTTTTCTTGAAGGGAAGCTGAATGCCTACAAGCTCATGAGTCGCGTGGAGCTCTCTACGGACTTATCCCAATATAAAAGCATAGCAGAAAGCATACACATACTCTCAGATATTGATGATGACGGAAGCCCGTACAATCAGATGGTATTTGGCACATCCAATATCGTCGGAGAGCTGAAGGACGCTATAGACAATGCCTTTGATGCCATTCTGAGAATCAAGGACCACTCGTCACGTGAAATTCAGATGGTTGAGAAGACCGCTTTTGACCGTCTGTGTGATCCGGATGAAATCGGGTATCTGAAGAAGATTCTCATTCCAGAGCCGAATGCAGGCAGCAATTACGACACCGCTTACGGCCTTTTCCTTGGATATACTATGGGAATCGATATGCAGAAGCATCCCGGTGAAAAGTACGAGGACCTTGTTACAGCTAAGATGCTTCACGATATTCAGGTCAAGGCTCCTTATATTGCACAGAAGATTGCTGAGAATAATCTCGGCATACATTCGTTTTATGTTTATATCTTGCCGTTCGAGGATGCTGAGCAGGACAAGCTGGGCATTATGGATAACGTTATGAGGGGGGCGATTGTCTTATGAGTGATACTCAAAAAATCAGACTTGGCGACGCCATCTTCAATAACATAGATGATAATGATTTTTTGAATGTGCTTTACGACAATATGCTCTATAACTATGCCATCCTGAAGCTCCACTTGGAGGGTTTACGAGAGGCAAGAAATATTGATGTTAAGGCGGCACTTCGGTTTGCAGATCTGCTTTCCAAGTCTACTCACGAGACAAAAGCGGACGAGCATAAAATGTGGGCACAGGAAATTGTGACCATACTTATGGAACTGTATCCAGATAACGAGGACGTTTCGTATTACGCGGGCTCCGTATTGGCCAGTGTTGGAAATTTCCGAGGAATGGAAAACATCGAGACGCAGTATAAGGAATCCAGCTTGCAGGAGAAGGCGTATGCCGTTTTCTGCGAGGAGTATCTAACTGTGCCTGCAGAAACAGGTAAGAAGTTTTTCATACCGCAGAAAAACATATACGACAAGCTGGAAAGTCCATACTTCAGCTATTCCGCACCTACATCTATGGGAAAGTCGTTCATTATGGAGATGTTCATCAAAGAACGTGTGATGAGCGGAGCCAAGATGAACTTTCCTCGAATTGTACCTACCAAGGCACTGATTAATGAGGTAAGAAAAGACACGATTGATGGACTGGATAAGCTGCTGGAGGAAATGAACTATAGTGTGGTTACGGCTGCCAGCGATTATTCTCTGGAAGAGGAGCACAATTTCATTCTTGTCATGACTCCTGAAAGACTGTTGTATCTCTTGATCAGCAAGCCGGAATTTAAGCTGGATTATATGGTACGAAATCCTTCAATATCAATGTTGAAGACCGGTCTGATTGCATGAATGCCATTTTCAATGATCAGCCATTCGATACAACCGATGTTGGCGAATCGGTGAAAAATCTCTATGGCAGATACAACGATATCATCGACGTCTTTCCTGCCGACGATATTACGGACGATATGCTTCTGCATTTTTGCGATTGGCTGGCTGAGAAGGTTTTCTTCATTGAGATTGTGGCGACCACAGAGCAGGACGCGCACAAGGTTTTCGTGACAATGAATGACCGTGGCCTTAGCCTTACATCTACTGAAATGTTGAAGGGCTATCTGTTGTCCGAAATTAAGGACGATGCCAAGCGAGAAAAACTCAATGATATATGGAAGGACAAGGTCCTTGCCCTTAAGAAGGACGATGATAAGGGCGATGAGACATTTATCAAGGCATGGCTGAGAGCACAATACGCCGAGACTATTCGTGAAACGAAAGCCGGTGCTGTGAATCAGGACTTTGATATCATCGGTGGTTCATTCCATAAGTGGGTGCGCGATGAGCGTGATAAGCTGGGTCTTTCTTCTACGGATGACTTTGAGCTGTTTATCATGAAGTTCTCGAAGTTTGCCGATGTTTATAAAAAAATCCGCGAGGCAGAGAACACCTTCGCGGAAGAAACAAAATATGTCTATTACAATGCGCAGATTAATTTTACGCTCCAGCCACAGCTTTTGCTGGCACCGATCTGCTATGAAGATACTTGGCCAGTCATCATTGAGAAAATGAATCTGGTCGCTCGGTTTATTGACCTGCTTATTACTGCCAGAGTAACAAACTATAAATCCGTTGACTACAGCACGATCAAGAACTATGTATTCAACGTAACTAAGAATATCCGTCGCTGCTCCGTTGAGGACTTGAAAACTCGTCTGAAAGCTCAATATGAGAACCTCGCTTATGATCCGGCAGCGGCGCTTCCAGAATTGCGTTTGAACAGCTTTACCAAAAAGTACATCAAGAATATGCTTGCCCGCATCACTGGTTATATTGAAGAGCAGACGGGTGTGGCTTCAAACTACTGCAATTACATGAATACGCAGACAAAGAATCCGTTTGAAATCGAGCATATCATTACAGACCACTATGAGTGGTTTACCAGTGAATACGCTGATCAGGAGGAATTCAGGCGCTGGAGAAATAGTTTCGGTGCGTTGCTGCTCCTGCATAAGAGCATCAATGCCAGTCTGAATGACTCCAAATATGATTACAAGCTTTCGAAGTATTGTTCCAACGAGGGCAATATCTACACAGAGTCGCTTGGAGATCAAGCATATCAGAACAATCCGAAGTTTAAGAAGTTTATTGCCGACAATGGGCTGGGTTTCAAGCCTTATGCACAGTTTGGCAAAGCAGAAATCACAGAACGGATTCAGCTCCTTGTCCAGTTGGTGAATCTGGTATGGAATACGGAGATGTTTGTATGATGGAGCTTTTAGAAGATGTTTTTATCCGATGTGGTCGATGCGGAAAAGTAACAGGAATACATAAAGAAGATTTTGATTTTGAAACCTATGCTTATGACCACGGGGATAGTGGCATGGGAGAAGAAGTCGAATTTCGACATGAAGGCTGCATTGAATGTGACCATTGTGGTAATGAAATTTCTTTCAGAATATCCGGATATGAGTACCCGGTAGGAGCATTCAATTATGAGGATTGTGAAATAGCCGGTGGCCGCTTCGAAGAAGAGCCTCATATGGGAGTGATATACAGCCGCGATGATTTTGATCCAGAGGATGCTTATCCGGAGTATTCTCGTATACAGCAGCTCATCATGAATATAGCTCAAGACCGGGATCTTATCTACAATATATCCTCTCGTGAGTTTGAAGAGGTTATCGAGCGTCTGTTTCAGGATGAAGGTTTTGAGACAAAACTGACTCAGCCGACAAGAGATGGTGGCCGTGATATTATTGCTACCAAGTACGAAATGGGAAAACCAGTAGTTTTTTACATTGAGTGCAAGAGATACGGTAGAAGAAATAGTGTCGGGGTGAGCATCGTCAGGTCATTGTTTGGCGTTCAGTCTTCTGATCGAATCAACAAATCGATCTTGGTGACAACGGGCCACATAACTCGTGATGCGCGGAGATTTGTAGATGATCAGAATGCTATGATGAGCGTCATTGATGCTGATGAAATACACGAGCTTATTCAACGGAGTGCAAGGAAGTATCGTGGGTATTAGGGTTGAGGCGATGAAATACCATGCACTCGCGGACCGGTCAAGGGTTGAGACGATGGCAGCCCCGATTCACGAAAAAGTCCCATTTCATGCGGGCTCCCAGAAAACAGTGAATATGTTTCCGCTAACGAATGGGTTGAGGCGGACGAGGCAAAAATCCGATATGTTCCGATGTATTCGCTGACATCAAAATGGACGTGTCGAGCCATGTGGAGACGGTATGTTTATTGTCCAAACTCAATGTCAAGCAGCATATTGAAGTGGAACTCACCATGGACGAGATGGATTTGACTGCCGCTGAGAAGAAAGCCAGCTATGAATAAAGCAAGGAGTATGTGCTGGAGAAATTCGGAATGAAAGTCAGCCACCTATATATTGCACAGGTCAAGCGAGGGAGAAACCAATGGAACGACAAGGCGGATTTTTCATCACAAGGATTAAGCAGGTCGGCGGCAGGGTCTTTGAACGTATGTCAGCTGAAGCCTTGCTTCTTGAAGGTATTTCTGTTATAATCTTGAACAGAACCTGAGTTGTGGCATGAAGCAAAGTTTACCCTTATATTGATAATATCAAAAAAACGATTGAGGCAGCAAAGGAGTTTCAAATAAGAACACTACTGGAAGATTGGGGAAAATCATATGAAGTCTGAACTACTAATTCAATTTGATAAAATATTTAATTATTGCTTTCAATTATTTAAGAGCAAGAACGCCGACTATGGGCCCACATGGCTTTTATATAGATATCAGTCATTAAACGATGAAATATGGAGAAAGGCAAAGCGGATTCGGACATTAGAAGATCACAATGATCGGGCATGTATCCCAGAAGGCAGAGATGTCGAATATGTGGGAATTATCAATTATTGCATTATGTTCTTGATAAAACTGGATACCTCTGTCGATATTCCTTCTGATGAGGATATTATGAAAAACTTTGCCGCATTTGATGAAATAAATGAAAATATTATCTACAGCGCCTATCAAGCGCAAATGACTAACGTCAAGAACCTTCTCATTAAGAAAAACACTGATTATGATGATGCATGGAGAAGCATGTCAATTACTTCCATGACGGATCAGGTTATCATCCGTGTATACCGTATCAGAAAAATATTATCCAATTGTGGGAAATGTTCCGTTTCAGAGGGAATTATTTCACAACTGCATGATATTATTAATTATTGCATTTTCGCGTTAATTAAAATGGATTCGAATCTAATTACAAGTGGATGAGATAATATGGAAGACAGGTATGCACAAGCGTGTAGCGCATATTTAGCTGAATTCATTAAAACAGAGACAACAACGAAGGGCTCTTACACAGGATGGTATCATTATATTGACAATCCAGAATTTCATACCGTTGGTGCAGTGGCTACGGCACAAATGTTGATTTCAATTAAGGATTGTGCTTTGGATGTTAGCCATCGAACTTGCGAGCAAGTTTAGCAAGGAAGAGACAGCATACGATTTTTGCAAAGCCGCAATTAGATGTCTATCTGCAAAAGCTCTATCGTAACTGCTCTGATTTGATTGTCATCTTTCTATGTGATCAATATAACCAGAAGCGTTGGTGTGGAGTTGAGTGGAGGGCTTATAGCTGCTTGATAAAAAATAACACTTGACGGGGATATTTTCCTATGCTATAATAACCAATCGCGTGGAATGAACGCGAATTTTGGTGCGTCCGTCTGTGAGCGGCGCGAAAAGCCTGGAATGACAGGCTTTCACTGCTGGAGGGGTCCGTTTTGCTCAAGGAGCTGCAAGTCAAGGAAAAGGTTGTCGGCGTCAAGCAGTCTCGGCGGGCCATTCGGGAGGACCAGGCGGTGAAGGTATTTCTGGCCCTGGACGCGGCCGACTCCCTCACCTCCCCCATCGCCCGGCAGTGCGAGGAAAAGGCCATCCCGGTCGTCTGGGGCTTCACCATGCGCCAGCTGGGACAGGCCGCCGGCATCCAGGTGGGCGCCGCGGTGGTGACGCTGCTGAAATAACCGCGCAAATTTGCTTTTACAGGGATATTTTTCCGTATCCTGTAAAAAATAAAAGGAGAGCGTCCGCTCCCCGCATCTTTAAAGAAAGGAGAAAACTATGCCTACTTTCAACCAGCTCGTTCGTAAGGGCAGAGAGCAAGCCACCTACAAGTCCACCGCTCCCGCGATGCAGTACGGCCTCAACACCCTGAAGAACAAGGAGACCGACCTGCCCTCTCCCCAGAAGCGCGGCGTCTGCACCGCGGTGCGTACGGCGACCCCCAAGAAGCCCAACTCCGCTCTGCGTAAGATCGCCCGTGTGCGCCTGACCAACGGCTACGAGGTCACCGCCTATATTCCCGGCGTTGGCCACTCCCTCCAGGAGCACTCCGTGGTCATGATCCGCGGCGGCCGTGTCAAGGACCTGCCCGGCGTCCGCTACCACATCATCCGCGGCACGCTGGACACCCAGGGCGTCCAGGGCCGGATGCAGGCCCGCTCCAAGTACGGCGCCAAGCGGCCCAAGCAGAAGTAAGCTCCCTTCACGGCTTGCAGAAGCCTGACCGGAGGGTACTTCCGGTCACGGAGCGACAAGCGCTTTGCCGAATAGGTTGACTGACATAGTTTTTCATCATAAAACTGTGGCGATCCTCTTTGGCAGGCAAAACGCCGGGGATATGAGACCCGGAGAGTACCTATGATTTCATAAATATTCATGAAGGAGGGAAGCATAGTGCCCAGAAGAGGTAATGTTCCCAAGAGAGAAATTCTGCCCGATCCCATCTACAACAGCGTGCTGGTGACCAAGCTGGTCAACTCCATCATGCTGGATGGCAAGAAGGGCGTGGCGCAGAAGATTGTCTACGGCGCCTTTGACATTGTCAAGGATAAGACCGGCAAGGAGCCCCTTGAGGTCTTCACCGCCGCCATGGACAATATTATGCCCAGCCTGGAGGTCAAGGCCCGCCGTGTGGGCGGCGCCACCTATCAGGTGCCTATGGACGTGCGGCCTGCCCGCCGTCAGACCCTTGGGCTGCGCTGGCTCACCAGCTACGCCCGTTCCCGCAGCGAGCGGACCATGGCCGAGCGCCTGGCCGGTGAGCTGATGGATGCCGCCAACAATACGGGTTCCGCCGTGAAGAAGCGGGAGGATACCCACAAGATGGCCGAGTCCAACAAGGCTTTCGCCCACTTCCGTTGGTAAGATTGGAGATGTGACATGCCGAGAAAGGTATCACTGGAAAACACGCGGAATATCGGCATTATGGCTCACATCGACGCAGGCAAGACTACCACGACCGAGCGTATTTTGTATTATACCGGTGTGAACTATAAGATCGGTGAGACCCATGAGGGCACCGCCACCATGGACTGGATGGCCCAGGAGCAGGAGCGCGGCATCACCATCACCTCCGCCGCCACCACCTGCTACTGGCGGGGAACAAAGGACCAGTTCCCCCAGACCCGCATCAACATCATCGACACGCCGGGCCACGTCGACTTCACCGTGGAGGTGGAGCGCTCCCTGCGGGTGCTGGACGGCAGCGTGACCGTCATGTGCGCCAAGGGCGGCGTGGAGCCTCAGTCCGAAACCGTATGGCGCCAGGCGGACCACTACGGGGTCCCCCGCATGATCTACGTCAATAAGATGGATATCATGGGCGCCGACTTCTACAACGTCCTTCGCATGATCGAGGATCGTCTGAAGGCCAACGCCGTGCCCATCCAGCTCCCCATCGGGAAAGAGGCCGATTTCAAGGGCATCATTGACTTAGTGGAGATGGACGCCGACGTGTACTACGACGAGATGGGCAAGGACATGCGCGTGGAGCCCATCCCCGCAGACATGGAGGACCTGGCCAGCGAGTACCGGGAGAAGCTGCTGGACGCCGTCAGCATGTTTGACGACGAGATCATGGAGCTGTATCTCAGCGGCGAGGAGATTCCGCCTGAGAAGATCCGCGCCGCCATCCGCAAAGCCACCTGCGAGGTAAAGATGGTCCCCGTGGTCTGCGGCACCTCCTACCGCAACAAGGGCGTGCAGAAGCTGCTGGACGCCATCGTGGACTACATGCCCTCCCCGCTGGACATTCCGCCCATCAAGGGCGTGAATCCCAAGACGGATCAGGAGGACGAGCGTCCCGCAGACGACAGCGCCCCCTTCTCCGCCCTGGCTTTCAAGATCATGACCGACCCCTATGTGGGCCGTCTCAGCTTCTTCCGTGTCTACTCCGGCACGCTCTCCACCGGATCCGCCATTCTCAACTCCACCAAGGGGCACCGGGAGCGGATGGGCCGCATTCTCCAGATGCACGCCAACCACCGGGAGGATATCGAGTGTGTCTACTCCGGCGATATCGCGGCGGCGGTGGGCCTTAAGAACACCACCACCGGCGACACGCTGTGCGACGACAAGCACCCCATCATTCTGGAGTCCATGGAATTTCCCGAGCCCGTCATCCGGGTGGCTATTGAGCCCAAGACCAAGGCCGGCCAGGAGAAGATG
>CANRLX010000085.1 GCA_947631615.1 uncultured Acetatifactor sp. | reverse complement strand
TTGGCGAGAGTCAGCCAGGACGGAAGCGTCCACGAGGATCTGTTTGTGGTGGGACAGGATGAAGACGGCGGCTCTCAGTTTGATTATGTGGTGGACGGGAAGTATTTGTATTTGGCATATGATAATCCGAATTATATTCTACTATTTCGGGAGGGAGCGCAGGACGACCTGTCGGTTCCTCTGGAGAGGTTCGACCTGACGACCGGCGAGAGGACTGTGGTCTATACGAATACAGGGGATATGGCCCGTATCGGAAATTTAAAGCTGGTGGGAGACCGATTGTATTTCCTGCAGTATTCCAAAGAAATAATAGAAGGCGGAGTCGACAGCTATCACCTGATGTGTTACAATACGACGACCGGAGAGACGGAGATGGTTATGGAGGATGAAGTCTACAGCTATACCATAGTGGGGGAGGATACGATCTATTACAACATACCGGCGGATGGAGTGTATCGGTATCAAATCTCTACCGGAGAAAGGTCGCTGGTTCGGAAAGCCGACGAGGAGTCGGGATATCTCTTTATGGCATATGATGGGAAATATCTGTACTTGGACAACGATAATTCCTATGCCATAGACAAGTTCTTTGGGGATGGGGAGGGCTGTGAATTAAAGATATTTGTCTGTACGCTGGAAGGGGAATTGGTACAGGTGATTCCCGAATGTAAGGGACAGATCTTTACCCAGATGAGCGACGGTGAGATGGTCTGCACCAAGAGCTTTAGGGTTGGTATGGGGGAGCGGAGCTTTTATCTGCGCACGGAGAATCTGCAGGAGGAGACCCCCGAGTGGCATCTGGCAGAGAGGCAGGGAAACTAAGAAAGAAATTCAGGGCAGGGTGTGAGATATGGAAATGAGACGTTTGCTTTCGGGCAAAGTGATATTGGCCGGTATTTTAATATTGGTTGGGCAGCTTCTGTTTTTTGTGTTTGAGCAGCTGGACGGGCAGAGTCTGTCGGAACGGATAGAGGAGAGCCGCTCTTATTATCGTCAGGTGGAGACGCTTCAGCAGATGACAATGGACGAGGTTTTGCAAAAGGGAGAGGGGAACTCTTCCGAAGTCTATGAAAAGGCCAGATACCTGGCGGGATTCCCCGACAGTATTCAGGTCATTCTGGACAGCGCTGAAAATACAAGCCGTTTCAGTATATTTCAGAACGCGGACAGCTATTCGTACAAGAATATCCAAAAGACGGCGCAGGAGTTTTCCAAACTGAAAGGGGTGACGCTTTCCCTGGATCACGATAAGGCGACCCAGCATATTCTCGCCTATCCCGCCCTTTCCTTTTTTGTGTATGTCTTTATGATCTATGTGCTCTATGAGCTTTTGCGGGAGAGGGACAACGGTATGTGGACGCTGACCCATGCCACGAAAAGGGGAAGGTTTTCGCTGGCTCTGCAGAGAGGGATCGGGCTGGCGCTGCTGTCAGGAGCTTTCTTCCTGCTTTTGTTCCTGGGAAATTTGATCATTGCCTCCGTTTTGTACGGGGTGGATGATTTCGGAGGTTACATACAGACGCTTGGGGAGTACGCGCTGTTTCCCAGTCCCATGTCCAAGGGGGTCTACCTTCTGGTGTTTGCGCTTAGGAGCTGCGTGGCGGTGATCACTCTGGTGCTTTTATCCTACTGTATTTTCACGGTGGTTCCCAATCGGAATTTCAGCGTGGTGATCCTGCTTGGCATACTGGCGGCGGAGTGGCAGGCAAGGGAGAGGATCGCGGTATTTTCCAGGTGGAATCTGCTTCGGTATGTGAACCTTATGACGCTTTTTGACTGCGGAACCTTTGACAGAGAGTATAAGAATCTGAGGATCTTTGGAAATGCGGTGTCCGCGCCGTTTATGATGCAGGCGGCGCAAATCCTTGTCTTTCTTTTGTCCTTTGGGCTCACGGTCGTTGTGTACGGCAAGAGCTATCCCAAAGAGGGGAGGACATTTTTTGGCAAGGCTTTGGATGTGGTGTACCGCGGGGGCCAGCGGCTTCTCTGCCGTCTGGGGATCGTGGGCAGAGAGCTCTGGAAGATCCTGGCGGCTCAAAGAGGGGCGGCGCTTTTGATCTTGCTCTTTGCGGGGAGCGTCTGGATCACGGGGAAGACGGTGGTGACGATGCCGACCCTGTACCAGCAGATGGATCAGATTTATCGGCAATACGGAGGGGAAAGATGGGGGCTTTTCAACAGTTATCTATCCAGCCTGGAGCGGAGAAGGTCGGAGCTGCTCCGAAAGGCAACGCAGCTGGAACAGATGAGGCAGAACGGAGAGGTCGGGCCGGGAGTCGTGTTTGAGATCGGAGACCTTCGGAATGAGGAGGACGTCCTGCGCAAGATGCTGGAGGAATTTCAGGAAGATCAGCAGAGGATGCAGAAGCTCAGCCGAAAGGGGATCACGATCTACGCGATGTCGGATCGAGGGTACGACGAGCTGATGGGGGAGAAGTCAAAGTTGCGGGAGTGCGTGATGGCGGTGTTACTGTGCGCGGCGGCAGTCTTGTGGTCGGTGCAGGCGTTTACACCGGAGAGAAAGAACGCGATGTATTTTCTCCTCAGAAGCACAAGCCGCGGCAGAGGGTGGTTTTTTAGGAGAAAGACGGGGGTCGTCCTGGGGATGACAGCCGCGGCCGCTGTGGTACTGTACGGCGCCATATGGGGGTATCTGATCCATCGGTATCAGTTGATTTATCTGGATGCGCCGATTCAGAGCCTGTCCTTTTTCATGAATTATAAGGCGCGGCTTTTGCTCTGGCAGGTTTTGCTGCTGCGGTTTGCGGGAAGGCTGCTTACGGCAACGGCAGGCGCGGCCTGCGCGCTCTTTTTGGCATCCAGCCGCAGAGTGCGCAATCAGATGTATGTGCCGTTTCTGATCCTTGCGTTTGCGCTGGCGGCTGCGGCGGAAGTGTTGTTGGCGTCGATAGAGGTTCAGGCGGCGGTCTGCGCGGGTATGCTGCTTTTTTTTTGCGGCTGGCATAGCGGGATGCCGCAGAAACTGGTGCGGTAAAATGATCTCTGGGAGGAAACGTACATGAAGCTGGTAATCAAGGATGTCACAAAGACATATGGAAAGGTGGTTGCGCTGGATCATTTTTCCATGGTCTTTGAGGAAGGGATTTATGGGATTCTCGGGCCCAACGGGGCCGGAAAGAGCACGCTGGTCAATCTGATCACAGACAATATCAGACGGGATAAGGGAGAGCGCGGAGGGCAGATCCTCTGGGAAGATCAGGATATCCTGAAGCTGGGGAACCGGTTCCGCAGCGAGGTCGGTTTTATGCCGCAGGAACAGAGCTATTATGAGGATTTTTCCGCGGAGGTCTTTCTGCGCTATATGGCGGATCTGAAGGGAATCCCGCGAAAGGACGCAAAACGGCAGATTGAGGAGCTTCTGCAGGTGGTGAACCTATCTGAAAAAGCAGACCGCAGGGTGGGAGATTTCTCGGGGGGCATGAGACAGCGCGTCCTGTTGGCCCAGGCGCTTCTCGGCGATCCTAAGATCCTGATTCTGGATGAGCCCACGGCGGGGCTGGATCCCAGGGAGCGCATCCGCATCCGCAATTATATCTCGGAGATCTCCAAGGATCGGATCATCCTTCTGACCACCCATGTGGTCAGCGATATCGAGTGCATTTCCGATCAGGTCATGCTGATGCGGCAGGGAAAGCTCCTTCTGACGGATACTCCGGAGAAGCTTATCGAGGGCATCCGGGGAAAGGTGGCGGAGGTGTCCTGCACGGCGCAGGAGCTGGAGCAGCTTCGCGGCCGGTACAAGGTGGGCAGTATTCGACAGCAGAACGGCCGGATAACCGCGCGCGTTGTGGGGGACGATCTGCCCGTGGAGTTTCCCCGCGTGGATCGGGACGTTAATCTGGAGGATGTGTATTTGTATTATCTGGAGTAGGCGTTTACCGGATCCCCGCCACAATCTCCGCCGCGGTTTTGGGACGGTTCATGGTGTAGAGATGGATGTCGTCCACGCCGTTGTGTCGCAGGTCGTTGATCTGGCGGATGGCGAAGTCGATGCCGGCCTTGCGCATATCCTCCGGATTGTCCCCGTACTTGGC
This sequence comes from uncultured Acetatifactor sp., assembly GCA_947631615.1. Classification (GTDB taxonomy): domain Bacteria; phylum Bacillota; class Clostridia; order Lachnospirales; family Lachnospiraceae; genus Acetatifactor. The sequence goes on along the minus strand of CANRLX010000085.1, from coordinate 8,947 downwards.
GATCAGGTCCGAGAAGGCCTTGGGGATGGAGGAACCGGAGAGACTGACGGTGGTGCCCAGCTGGCTTGCGGAGGTCACCGGCATGATGCCCGCGCAGATGGGGACGGTGATCCCCTTCTTTGCCGCGCTCTCCAGGAAACGGTAGTAATAGTCGTTGTCAAAAAACATTTGCGAGATAAAATATTCCGCTCCGGCATCCTGTTTTTTCTTCAGGTTTTTCAGATCGGTTTCCATGCTGAAACATTCAAAATGCTTCTCCGGATAGCAGGCCCCCGCGCAGCGAAGGGCCGTCTTGTCGTGGAGGAAGGTTATCAGGTCGGAGGCGTAGGTAAACTCCCGGGAGTCGTACTGCTCGTCCGTCATGTCCCTGGGGCGGTCGCCGCGCAGGGCGAGCACCTGATTTACCCCGTGCTCCTGCAGCTGAGCCGCCACGGAGAGGATGTCCTCCCTTCGGTTTCCCACGCAGGTGATGTGGGCCAGAGCCTCGATGTGCAGGGTGTTTTGGATGTAGGAGGCGATGTCCACGGTCTTTTTGGAGCGGCTTCCCCCCGCGCCGTAGGTCACGCTGATAAAATCGGGTTTCAGCGCCGCGAGCGCGTCCATGGTTTCATAGGCTTTCTCAAATTCCCCGTCCTTCTTCGGGGGAAACACTTCAAAGGAAAGAGTCTTTTTTGCGGAAAATAAATCTCTGATCATTTGTGTCTGCCTTTCAATTTCATCTTGATTTTAGAGCAAGAATATCGTAACATGAAGATATATATTTTTCAAGGGAAAAGTGGCGTGGGAATCGCTTCGGAATGGAGGGCAAAATGGAGACAGAGAGATTCCGGGGAACGGACAATTATGTGGCCAGCGAGGAGCTGATGGCCAGCGTGAATATTGCGATGGCGTTGAAAAAGCCCCTTTTGATCAAGGGGGAGCCCGGCACGGGCAAGACGCAGCTTGCGGAGGCGGTGGCCCAGGCGCTTTCTAAGCGCCTGATCATCTGGAATATCAAGTCCACCACCAAGGCCCAGGAAGGGCTCTATGTGTACGACACCATCCAGCGTCTCTACGACGGACAGTTCGGCGAGGAGGGCGTGGACGATATCTCCCGCTATATCAAGCTGGGCAAGCTGGGGGAGGCATTTGACAGCGAGGAGCAGGTGGTGCTTCTGATCGATGAGATCGACAAGGCGGATCTGGAGTTTCCCAACGACCTTCTGTGGGAGCTGGATCAGATGGAGTTTTATATCAACGAGACCAAGCGCACGGTGAAGGCGAAGCACAGACCCATTGTGATCATCACCTCCAACGCGGAGAAGGAGCTTCCCGACGCTTTCCTGCGCAGATGTATCTTCCACTATATCGACTTTCCGGACAGGGAGCTGATGGAGCAGATCGTGAAGGTGCATTTCCCCGACGTGGAGGAGCATCTTCTGCAGAACGCTATGGAAGTGTTCTACGCCATCCGCGGCATCCGCGATATCCGCAAGAAGCCCAGCACCTCCGAGCTGATCGACTGGGTGAACGCCCTGCAGATCGGCGGGATCTCTGCGGATACGATAAGGAAGGCGCTTCCCTTCGTGGGAGTGGTGGTGAAAAAGGACGAGGATCTGGAGCTGGTGAGACATTCGGACCTGAGCTGAGGGGACGGACTGGAAGGAAACGGCGGATCCGAGCGGAAAGGGACGGATTGATAGAAACGGAACTGACCGGAATGTGGCGGATCCGAGCGGATAGAAAACTGAGGGATAGCCTATGTTTATTCAATTTTTTGAGACGCTTCGGCAAAAGGGGCTCCATGTGACGCTGGGAGAGTGGCTGACGCTTCAGGAGGCGCTGGACAAGGGCTACTGCGGCAGCTCACTGACGCAGTTTTATTACGTCGCCCGCATGATCCTGGTGAAGAGCGAGACCGATTACGACAAGTACGATATGGCGTTTGACGAGTGCTTTCGGGCGGCGGAGCGGGAGACCGAGGTGGGAGCCCAGATGCTGCGCTGGCTGGACAAATCCGATATGATTGCGCTGGCCCATGAGCAGGCCAGGGAGCATTTGAATAAGACGGAGGATCTTCAGATCGACAAGGACGATGTGGAGGAGAAGTTTAAGGCCAGGCTGAAGGACCAGAACGAGGAGCACAACGGCGGAAGCTTCTGGATCGGCACTATGGGAAAGACGTCCTTCGGCAATATGGGCGGAAATGTGGGCGGTGTCCGCGTGGGCGGACAGACCGGCTACCAGTCTGCCTTCTCCGTTGTCGGCGCGCGGAAGTATCGGGATTTCCGCGACGACCGTGTGATCGACAACCGGCAGTTTCAGATGGCGTTTCGGAAGCTGCGGCAGTTTTCCAGCAGGCTGGACATTCCGGAGACGGAGCTGGATATAGGCGGCACGGTGGATAAGACCTGCAACAATGGCGGATGCCTGCAGATCGTGATGCAGAAGCCCAGGAAGAACGCGGTGAAACTGCTTCTTTTGATGGATTCCGGCGGCACCATGATCCCCTACAGCACGCTTTTGAACGACCTGTTTCAGGCGGTTCACAAGTCCAACCACTATAAGGATGTGAAGGCGTATTATTTTCACAACTGTATCTACAGCAAGCTCTATAAGACGCCGGAGTGTGAGAACGGGGATTGGGTCGACACGGAATGGATGTTCCGCAATGTGGACAGCGACTACAAGGTGATCATTGTGGGGGACGCGGCTATGGCCCCCGAGGAGCTCTACTCCGACACCGGAAACTACAGAGGCCCCAACGGCGGGCTGTCCGGCTACGAGTGGCTGAAGCTGATTAAGAGGCATTACAAGAAGGTCGTGTGGCTGAACCCCAAGATGGCGCCCGGGAAAGCTCCCTGGAGGGAGGCGGAGACCGCCATCAAGGAGATGTTTCCCATGTTCAAGCTCACCGTGGACGGATTGAATCGGGCTATGACGAAGCTGATGGTGAACCGGTAGGACAGAAGGAAATCTTAAGACAAGGAAGGACAGAGAGATGACGATATTTGACGAGTTAAAGGCCAGGGGTCTGCTGGCGCAGCTCACGGACGAGGAGGAGATCAAGGAGCTGATCAACAACGGAAAGGCCGTGTTTTACATTGGCTTCGATCCCACCGCGGACAGCCTGCACGTGGGTCACTTTATGGCGCTTTGCCTGATGAAACGCCTGCAGATGGCGGGCAACAAGCCCATCGCCCTGATCGGGGGCGGCACCGCTATGATCGGAGACCCCTCCGGCAGGAGCGATCTGCGCACCATGATGACCAAGGAGACGATCGACCACAACTGCGAGTGCTTTCAAAAGCAGATGAGCCGCTTTATCGCGTTTGAGGACGGAAGCGGCGATCCCTCCAGGGCGCTGTTGGTCAATAACGCGGACTGGCTGCGGGACTTAAACTACATTGAATTTATTCGGGACGTGGGAGTGCATTTCTCCGTAAACCGTATGCTGACGGCGGAGTGCTATAAGCAGCGGATGGAGAAGGGCTTAAGCTTTTTGGAGTTCAACTACATGATCATGCAGAGCTATGACTTCCTCTCCCTGTATGAGAGATACGGCTGCAATATGCAGTTTGGCGGCGACGACCAGTGGAGCAATATGCTGGGCGGCACGGAGCTGATCCGCAGGAAGCTGGGGAAGGACGCCTACGCTATGACGATCACGCTCCTTTTAAACTCCGAGGGCAAGAAGATGGGCAAGACCCAGAAGGGCGCCGTGTGGCTGGATCCCAACAAGACCTCTCCCTTTGAGTTTTACCAGTACTGGAGAAACGTATCGGATGCGGACGTGTTGAAATGTCTGCGGATGCTGACCTTCCTGCCCCTAGAGCAGATCGACGAGATGGATCGGTGGGAGGGCAGCCAGCTCAATCAGGCGAAGGAGATTCTCGCCTACGAGCTGACCAAGCTGGTGCACGGCGACGGGGAGGCGGAGCAGGCCAGGGAGAGCGCCCGGGCGCTCTTTGCCGGAGGAAACGCGGCCCAGATGCCTGCCTGCAGGCTTGCCGAGGAGGATTTTGCCGACGGGACGATCGACATCCTGGGCGTGCTGGTGAAGGCCGGCCTGACGGCGTCCAGATCCGAGGCGCGGAGGGCCGTGGAGCAGGGCGGCGTGACCGTGGAGGGAGAGAAGGTCACCGATGTGAAGACGGTCTATGCTCCGGAGCAGTTTGAAGGAGAGGGCGTTGTCGTGCGTCGGGGCAAGAAGAACTTTAAGCGCGTGACGATGTAACCCGGGAGAGCGATGGACGTCCGTTTGTGGCGGAGGGAAAGGAAGTCTGCGTATATGCGAAGCAGCATAAAGTCAACGAGGACATTGGTATTTGGGATATTGTGGAGTGTCATAGCTGCCGGCTTGCTGCTCTGCTTTCCGTCGTATGCCGCGCAGCGGACGGATGAGGGGCAGGGGGAGACAGTGCGCGTGATCCTGATGAACTATGACGATCAGGGGTACGTGGAGACGGACGGCGATACGGTCACAGGCTACTATATGGACTATCTGAATGAGATCGCCAAGTATACCGGATGGGTGTACGACGTGCGGGTGGTCTCTGACAGCGATGAGCTGTATTCCCATGTGCTGAATCGGGATTATGACCTGATGGTGGGGAACCGCTACACGGAGGAGAGCGAGGAGGCCTATTTTACCTTCCCCTCTGTGTCCATGGGGAATAAGCGGCTGGTGCTGGCGGTTCCCAAGACGCGTTCGGACCTGAGTGCGGACGACATAAGCTCGCTGATGGGGCTGCGCCTGGGGACCATATCGGACACGGATTACAGCAGGGAGCTGAAGGAGAAATTCAAGAGCTATTGTTTTCTCTACGGCATCAGCTGTGTGGAGAATTATCCGGTGAATTACTGGAACGGGATCAATCTGGTGGAGGCGGACAGCACGGAACGCTTTCAGATGCTTCAGGACGGCCGTCTGGACGGTCTGGTGACCACGGACTCTATGGCGCTGGCCCACGACCTGTACGTCCTGGACGTCTTCGGCGAGCTGCCCTTCTACGCGGTCGCCCCCAAGGGGGACGATCATCTGATCGCCCAGCTGGAGGAGGCCATCACGACCATCCGCAGCGTGGACAGCGAGTTTGACGAGCGGCTTCACGAGAAATATTTTGCGGGCAACTTTGAGAGGGCGCTGATTTTCTCCCAGGAGGAGGAAGCTTATCTGGCGAAAGAGCATCCGCTTAAGGTAGCTATGTGGGACGGCACGGCGCCGTACTCCTACCTGGACGATGAGGGGCAGTGGAGCGGCGTCACGGTGGAGGTGTATGAGAAGATTCGGGAGATGACCGGAGGAAAGCTGCAGTTTACCTTTGTGTCCTATCCGGATGCCGCTGCGGCGGAGGAGGCGTTTATGTCCGGAGAGGCGGACATTCTGGCGCAGACGTTCGCCTCGGTGAAGGCCGCGGTGTACGGAAGGGACAGCAGCCGCAGCTACTATACGGACAGCTTCCGCATTTACCGCAACGAGGATTCCACCTGTTCGCTGGCGGATGCGCGGGTGGCGGTGCGCAACGACATCTCGGACGATATGCTGGTGTCTCTGGGCGTGGAGAATCTCGACAATGTGACGAGGGTGCCGTCGGCCGAGGAGGCGCTTCGTCTGGTGGAGGAGGGCAGGGCGGATCTTACGTTCGCACTGCAGAACGTGGCGGATTATTACATCAACTACAACCAGTTTGATCACATTTCCGAGCTGAGCCTGTCCGGCGCCGAGATGTCTCTCTGCAGCGTGTACGGGGCCGGCGTGGACGCAACGCTTCGCGGGATCTGTAACAAATGTATCGCGAACATCGATAGGGAGGAGTTAAACCGCGACGTCACAAGCTTTATCCTCTCGGATCACAAGAAGCTGAGCCTGCTGGATTATGTGCGGGCGAACTGGAGCCAGATGGCCGTGATTTTGATCGTCCTTCTGATGGTGGCGGTGGCTTTATTGTCCGTCTGGATCATAACGATCACCAACAATTCCAAGAGGATCCACGCTATGCTCTACGGCGATGATGTGACCGGAGGGATCAGCTACCGGAAATTTGTGGAGGATGTGTGCCGGAGGGTCAGAGAGCAGGGCGGCAAGGGCAAATATTACGTGTTTTTTTCCAATATCAGCGGTTTTAAATATATCAACGACCGGTTCAGCTACAGCATGGGGAACCGTGTTTTGTATGCCATAGAGAAAGAACTTCTGGAACTGGCGGACGGCCTCCCCGTGGCGAGGATCTACGCGGACCGCTTTGTGGGGCTTTTCCCCTATGAGGAGAAGGGGCGTCTGGAGCAGCGCCTGAACAGGAAGCTGAAGGAATTTGCCGTCCGCAACGCGGAGACGTTTCCGGATTTCAACCTGTTTTTGAAGATCGGTATCTGCCCCTGGGATCTCGCCGAGCAGCAGGACGTGATCCCCAGTGTGAACTACGCCACCTACGCGGCGGGCAACCTGCACAATCTGTCCCAGTCCGCCTATCGTTTTTACACGATGGAGGAGCACGAGGGGATGCTGCACAGGCAGGCCATCGAGCGCGATATGCACAGGGCGCTGGAGGCGGGGGAGTTTGTGGCCTACTATCAGCCAAAGTACGACGCCGTGGAGGGGGAGATCGTCGGCGCGGAGGCCCTGGTGCGCTGGCACCACAAGACCAAGGGGATGATATCGCCCGGCGTCTTCGTACCGATCTTTGAGGACAACCGGTTCATCATCGAGGTGGATTTCTGTGTCTATGAGCAGACCTGCAGGCTGCTTTCGGAGCGAAAGGAGAAGGGGCAGAAGCTCTATCCCATCTCCTGTAACTTTTCCCGATATCACTTCTTGAACCCTCATTTTGTGGACCGGCTCATGAAGGTGCTCGAAAAATACGGGGTATCTGCGGAGTATATAGAGATCGAGATCACGGAGACCGTCGCCACCAGCGATTTCGACGCGCTCCTCATGACGGTCAGGAGGCTCAAGGAGAACGGTTTCCAGATTTCCATAGACGACTTCGGCAGCGGCTACTCCTGCATACAGCTTTTGTATAAGCTTCCCATCGACGTTCTGAAGCTGGACCGCGTCTTTGTGACGGAGCAGCATCCGAACCGAAAGGAGGAGGCGATCAACCGCAGCATTATAAAGATCTGCCACGACAATCACATTAAGGTGATCTGTGAGGGTGTCGAGACGCCGGAGCAGAGGGATTTTGTCATAAGCTACGGGTGTCGCTACATCCAGGGGTATCTGTACTCTAAGCCGGTGGATCGGGAGACCTTTTTGGGAATGTTGGCATAGGGGAAAGCCGGGCGGCATATACATATAACAGTAACAAAAGGAACCAAGAAGGATGGGATGTTATATGGAGTATGCAGCCAATACATATGATCTCTACTACGACATACAGAAACGCACCGGAGGAGAGATTTACATCGGGGTGCTGGGGCCGGTGAGAACCGGAAAGTCCACCTTCATCAAGCGATTTATGGAGGAGATGGTGCTCCCCTACATGGAGGATGAGAACGAGCGCGCCAGGGCGCAGGATGAGCTGCCCCAGAGCGCCGGAGGACGGACCATCACCACCACGGAGCCCAAGTTTATCCCGAACGAGGCGGCAAAGGTTTCTCTGAATGAAGATATTCAGGTGTCCGTGCGCCTGATCGACTGTGTGGGTTATATGGTGGACGGAGCGGTGGGACATCTGGAGGAGAACGAGGAGCGCATGGTCCGCACGCCCTGGTTCGACTATGAGATCCCCTTCACACAGGCGGCGGAGATCGGGACCGACAAGGTGATGAATGACCATTCCACCATCGGCCTGGTGATCACCACGGATGGCAGTATCGGGGATCTGGGGCGGAGCAGCTATCTGGAGGCGGAGGAGAAGACGATCCTCGCCCTGAAGGAGACGAAAAAGCCCTTTCTCGTGCTGGTCAACAGTCAGAAGCCCTACTCGGAGGAGGCAAAGCGCACGGTGTCGGAAATCGCGGAAAAATATGACGTCAGTGTCATGCCGGTCAACTGTGAGCAGCTCAAAAAGGACGACATCAACCATATCCTGGAGAAGATCCTCTATGAGTTTCCCGTCACCTCCATAGAATTTTATATGCCGAAGTGGGTGGAGATGCTCCCCTGTGACAACCGCATGAAACAGGAGATCGTGGAGCAGGTGAAGGGGCTGATGAAGGAGTACGACACGATACGGGATATCTTGGAGAAGCCGGTGCAGATGGACACCAGCTTTGTGAAGCGCTGCAAGATGGACGGCGTCCAGCTCTACGACGGCACCGTGCGGGTGGGGCTCGACGTGGACGATGCCTATTACTACGAGATGCTGACGGAGATGGTGGGGGAGGAGATCGGCGACGAGTATCAGCTCATCCGGAAGCTGAAGGAATTTGCCGACATGAAGAAGGAGTACTCCAAGGTGTTAAACGCGGTCAATCTGGTGCGCATGAAGGGCTACGGCGTTGTGACGCCGGAGAAGGATGAGATCACCCTGGATAAACCGGAGCTGATCAAGCACGGCAATAAATTTGGGGTGAAGATTCGGGCGATCAGCCCCTCCATCCATATGATACGGGCCAACATTGAGACGGAGATCGCGCCGATTGTGGGGACCAAGGAACAGGCGGACGATCTGATCCGCTACATCGACCAGGCGGATGAGAATCAGAGCATCTGGGACACGAACATCTTTGGAAAGACCGTGGAGCAGCTGGTAAACGACGGCATCACCACCAAGGTCGCTTCCATCGGGGATGAGAGTCAGGTGAAGCTTCAGGACACGATGCAGAAGATCGTGAACGACATAAACGGCGGAATGGTGTGCATCATCATCTGACACGTTTTCTGGAGGCGTTACATAAGCCTGCCACAGGGGGCACCCCGCAGGGAAGCCTTCCGGCAGGCTTTTATGCTTGAGTTTCCGTACTTTGCAGTAAGAGGAATAAAAAACAGCAGTTGGGGATGTTCCGTTGTCATCATATGGAGATA
>CANRLX010000084.1 GCA_947631615.1 uncultured Acetatifactor sp. | reverse complement strand
TTATCCAATTTAAGACCCGCAGAGGGTTCCAAACACAGCGATAATTTTAGAAGAGGCCGCGGCCACGGTTCCGGAAACGGCAAGACCGCCGGCAAGGGCCACAAGGGACAGAAGGCGCGCTCCGGTGCACCCAGACCTGGTTTTGAGGGCGGCCAGATGCCTTTGTACAGACGGATTCCCAAGAGAGGTTTTACCAACAGAAACACAAAGGACATCGTTGCGATCAACCTGAAGGATCTGGAGAGATTCGAGAACGGCGCTACCGTAGATGTGGACGCATTGAGGGAGGCAGGCATCGTGAAGAACCCCAGAGACGGAGTAAAGATACTTGGAAATGGAGAACTTACCAAGAAGCTCAATGTCAAGGTGGATGCCTTCAGCGCATCTGCCAAGGAAAAGATTGAAGCGCTTGGTGGAACTGCCGAGGTGATGTAATGCTTACAACACTGAAAAACGCATTCAAGATTAAAGAGATCAGGCAGAAGCTGATTTTCACTCTGGTCATGCTGGTTGTGATCCGTATCGGGTCGCAGCTTCCCGTGCCCGGAGTCGACAGGACCTACTTTGCAAGGTGGTTTGCCGCTCAGACAGGCGGTGCGTTTAGTTTCTTTGACGCCATTACAGGCGGCTCGTTTTTGAGCATGTCTATTCTGGCGTTGAATATCAGCCCTTACATCACATCCTCCATTATCATGCAGCTTTTGACCATCGCGATCCCCAAGCTGGAGGAGATGCAGCGCGACGGTGAGGATGGAAGGAAGAAAATTGTCGCTATCACCAGATATGTGACGGTTCTTCTGGCGCTGATACAGGCTTCCGCGATGTCCATCGGGTTCGGGAGACAGGGATATCTGGTGGAGTACAATGCGCTCAACGTGATCACGTCGATCGTTGCGCTGACCGCCGGAAGCGCGTTCCTGATGTGGGTAGGTGAGCAGATCACCGAGCACGGCGTCGGAAACGGCATCTCCATCGTGCTGGTAATCAACATCATCTCCAGACTGCCCGGGGATCTCGGGGGACTGTTTGAACAGTTTGTATTCGGCAGAGCGCCGGCCACGGCAGTCCTTGCGGCGGTTATCATCTTTGCGATCATCCTTGCGATGGTGGTGCTGGTCATCATCCTGAATGCCGGCACGCGCAAGATCCCCGTCCAGTATGCCAAGAAGGTACAGGGGAGAAAGATGGTGGGGGGACAGACCTCCAACATTCCTCTGAAGGTCAATACCTCCGGCGTGATCCCGATCATTTTTGCGCAGTCCATTATGCAGCTTCCCATTATGATTAGCTCTTTTGTGGGCTACAACGGGACGGGCGTGTGGAATGAGATCCTGATGGGCCTCAACTCCAACTATTGGTGCAATCCCAGCCGGCCGATCTATTCCATCGGACTGTTGGTGTATGTGGTGTTGGTGATCTTTTTTGCTTATTTCTATACCTCCATCACCTTCAACCCGCTGATGATCGCCGACAATATGAAAAAGCAGGGCGGCTTTATCCCCGGGATCAGACCCGGCAAGCCGACCAGCGACTACCTGAATAAGGTTTTGAACTACATCGTGTTTATCGGTGCGGTCGGACTGATCATCGTGGCGGTGATCCCTTATATCTTTAACGGCGTATTCGGCGCCAATGTGTCCTTTGGCGGCACCAGTCTGATCATCATCGTGAGTGTGGTTCTGGAAACTCTCAAGCAGGTGGAATCCCAGATGCTTGTCCGGAACTACAAGGGCTTTCTGGACGATTGAGCAAAATAAGAGCGTATTCAGGTGAATTTCCTTGGATACGCTCGTTTTTGTAACGTTTTCTATTGCAAAGTTATGGCAAAAAAGTTAAAATAAAAATATTAAGCCTGAAAGAAAAGGCGGAATCTGGAGAGGAAATATACTATGAAAATTATTATGTTAGGTGCGCCCGGTGCCGGCAAGGGCACGCAGGCCAAGATGATTGCGGAGAAGTACCGTGTCCCTCATGTTTCCACCGGAGATATCTTCCGCGCGAATATCAAAAACGGCACGGAGCTTGGCATGGAGGCAAAGAAGTACATGGATCAGGGGCTTCTGGTGCCCGACGAGCTGACCGTGAAGATCCTGCTCGACAGGGTCGCGCAGCCTGACTGTGCGGACGGCTACGTGCTGGACGGCTTTCCCAGGAATATCCCCCAGGCGGAGGTGTTGGATAAGGCGCTCTCCGAGCTGGGCGAAAAGATCGACTACGCGATCGACGTGGATGTGCCGGACGAGAACATTGTCAGGAGAATGTCCGGCAGGCGCGCGTGTCTGTCCTGCGGCGCCACCTACCACATAGAGCACATTCCCCCCAAGAAGGAGGGGATCTGCGACAAGTGCGGCCAGCCTCTGGTCCTGCGCGACGACGATAAGCCAGAGACCGTGCAGAACCGCCTGAAGGTGTACCATGAGCAGACACAGCCGTTGATCGATTTTTATACCGCGAAGGGCGTGCTTAGGACCGTGGACGGCACAAAGAGCATGGAGGACGTATTTGCGTCCATCGTGGAGATCTTAGGGTAGGCGTGTGATGCGGGCTGCCGGAAAATGAGTGACCGGAAGGAAGTAATGGGATTATGTCAGTGACAATCAAATCGCAACGAGAGATCGAGTTGATGCGGGAATCCTGCAGACTGCTGGCGATTGTGCACAAGGAGCTGGAGGAGTATGTCCGGCCGGGGATTTCCACGCTGGATATCGACGCAAAGGGGGACGCCCTCATACGGAAGCTCGGATGTGTGCCGAATTTCAAGAACTATAACGGATATCCGGCCAGCATCTGTGTGTCCGTCAACGACGAGGTGGTGCACGGGATCCCCAACAGGCACCGGATCCTGCAGGAGGGCGATATCGTCAGCCTGGATGCCGGACTGATCTACAAGGGATATCACTCGGATGCGGCACGGACCCACGCGGTGGGCCGGATCAGCCCCCAGGCGCAGAAACTGATCGATGTGACCAGGGAGAGCTTTTTTGCTGGCGTCAAAATGGCGAAGGCCGGAAATCATCTGTTTGACATCTCCAATGCCATCGATGCCTACATCAAGCCTTATGGCTACGGTATCGTGCGGGACCTGGTGGGACACGGGATCGGGACCAGCCTGCACGAGGATCCGCAGATCCCCAACTTTGCCCAGCGCAGGAGAGGGATCCGTCTCCAGGCCGGCATGACGCTGGCGGTGGAGCCCATGGTCAACATGGGGCGCGCCGACGTGGAGTGGCTGGAGGACGACTGGACGGTGGTGACGGAGGACGGTTCCTGGTCCGCCCACTACGAGAATACGATCCTGATCACGGACGGCGAGCCGGAGATCCTGACGCTGTACTAGAGAGCTTTGTAATTATTTTATATGGAGGAAATATATGTCTAAAAGTGATGTGATCGAAATTGAAGGAACCGTTGTCGAGAAACTTCCCAACACCATGTTCCGCGTGGAGCTGGAGAATGGGCACCGCGTGCTGGCTACCATCAGCGGCAAGCTGCGCCAGAATTTTATCCGCATCCTTCCCGGCGACAAGGTGACCCTGGAGCTTTCTCCCTATGATCTCACCAAGGGACGGATCATCTGGAGAGATAAGTAGGGCGTGGGGAGACAAAGGATAAAAAATATACAAAAAAACCGAAACAGCCTCTTGCAATTTGCAAGAGGCTATGTTATACTGTAAAACGGTCTTTTTTGAAAGGAGGGTTTAAGATGAAGGTTAGATCATCCGTAAAACCAATTTGCGAGAAGTGCAAAATCATTAAAAGAAAAGGACGCATCAGAGTAATCTGCGACAATCCGAAACACAAGCAGAGACAGGGATAATCACCGCCTGAGACAGCGCTGCCCAGGGCAGCCCAGAGTTCAGGTATGTGAGTTCTTGTCCGGTATTTTATGTGCGGCTGAACCGGTAACGTGAAACGTACCGATTAACATAGAGTGGGATAGAGCTTACGGGAGATTACTTGTTGATACCATGGCCGTATGACCGTGGAAAGATCGGATATGTGTCCGGTTGGGTGAAAGCCCCAATCAATTAGTAACAGAAAAATGGAGGAAACGTAAATGGCTCGTATCGAAGGTGTTGACTTACCTAGAGAAAAACGAATTGAAATCGGTTTGACTTACATCTATGGGATTGGCAGATCGACTTCTAACAAGATCCTGGCGAATGCCGGTGTGAATCCGGATACCAGAGTAAGGGATATCACGGACGAAGAGGTGAAGAAGATCACCGAGGCTATCGAGAAGCTTGGAGTGATGGTAGAGGGTGACCTGAGAAGAGAGGTGGCCCTGAACATCAAGAGACTTCAGGAGATCGGCTGCTACCGCGGGATCCGTCACCGCAAGGGGCTTCCTGTCCGCGGCCAGAATACCAAGAACAACGCTAGAACCCGCAAGGGCCCGAAGCGCACGGTGGCAAACAAGAAAAAGTAAGATCCCTGTAACTGTAAAATAATGAGAAAGTAGGTTAGTTTAAAATGGCGAAAAATGTTGCAAAAAAAGTGACAAAGAAGCGCGTTAGAAAAAACGTTGAACGCGGACAGGCACACATTCAGTCTTCTTTTAACAATACGATTGTTACATTGACAGACACAGAGGGAAACGCTCTCAGCTGGGCGAGTGCCGGTGGTCTTGGTTTTAAAGGTTCAAGGAAATCTACTCCATATGCTGCTCAGGTAGCGGCTGAAACAGCTACAAAGGCTGCTTTGGTACATGGATTGAAGACCGTTGACGTGTTTGTAAAGGGTCCCGGATCCGGACGTGAGGCAGCCATCAGGGCGCTGTCCGCAGCGGGTCTGGAGGTGGTGAGCATCCGCGACGTGACCGCAGTTCCTCACAATGGGTGCCGTCCTCCCAAGAGACGCCGTGTATAATGTTTCCTTTGAAATTTTAAGCGGCGTTTAAATCGGTAAATGGCAATTTCAAAAATCGTTGGAAGAAAGTGTGCATGAGCGCACTGTAAACAACCAAAAGAAAGGAAATCAAAAAAATGGCAGTAAATCGCGTACCCGTGTTAAAGAGATGCAGAGCTCTGGGTCTGGAGCCCTCCTATCTGGGCTATGACAAGAAGTCCAACAGGAACTCCGCAAGAGCAGGCAAGAAGGTCAGTGAGTATGGCCTGCAGCTTCGCGAGAAGCAGAAGGCTAAGTTTATCTACGGCGTGCTGGAGAAGCCCTTCCGCAACTATTACGAGAAGGCCGACAGAATGAAGGGCATGACCGGTGAGAACCTGATGGTGATGCTGGAGAGCCGTCTGGACAACGTTGTGTTCCGTATGGGCTTCGCAAGAACCAGAAGAGAGGCCAGACAGGTCGTAGGCCACAAGCATGTCCTGGTGAACGGCAAGCAGGTGAATATCCCGTCCTATCGGATCAAGGCCGGCGATGTGATCGAGATCAAGGAGAGCAAGAAGACCATGCAGAGGTACAAGGATATCCTTGAGGTGACCGCAGGCAGACTTGTACCCGAATGGATGGATGTGGACATTGAGAGCTTTAAGGGAACCATCAAGAATCTGCCCACCAGGGAGATGATCGATGTTCCTGTGGATGAGATGCTTATCGTCGAGTTGTACTCCAAGTAAGCCCTAGATTGTTCGTAAAGGAGGGTATGTTTAGTGTTTGATTTTGAGAGACCCAATATTGAGGTTACTGATATTTCAGAAGACAAAAAATTCGGCAGGTTTGTTGTCAAGCCGCTGGAGAGAGGCTACGGCATCACGCTGGGCAACTCTTTGAGAAGAATCATGCTTTCCTCCCTTCCGGGTGCTGCAGTCAGCCAGGTGAAGATCGAAGGGGTTCTGCACGAGTTCAGCTCAATACCGGGCGTCAAGGAGGATGTGACTGAGATCATCATGAACATCAAGAGCCTGGCTATCAGAAATAACAGCGATACCAATGAGGCAAAGACCGCGTACATCGAGTACGAGGGCGAGGGTGTCGTGAGAGCTTCTGACATTCAGGCGGATCAGGATATCGAGATTTTGAATCCGGATCAGGTGATTGCCACCCTGAGCGGCAAGGACACCAAGCTTTACATGGAGCTGACCATCACAAGAGGCCGCGGCTATGTGAGCGCTGACAAGAACAAACACGACGATTTACCGATCGGCGTTATCGCCGTTGACTCCATCTACACACCTGTGGAGAGAGTGAATGTCACAGTTGAGAATACCCGTGTGGGACAGAGCACAGACTTTGACAAACTGACTCTGGATGTGTACACGAACGGAACGCTGGTTCCTGACGAGGCGGTCAGCCTTGCCGCAAAGGTCCTCAGCGAACATCTGAACCTCTTTATCGACCTTTCCGAAAATGCCAAGACCGCTGAGATCATGGTGGAGAAGGAGGACGATGAGAAGGAGAAGGTTCTGGAGATGAGTATCGACGAGCTGGAGCTGTCTGTTCGTTCTTACAACTGTTTGAAGAGAGCGGGGATCAACACGGTGGAAGAGCTTACCAACAAGACCTCCGAGGATATGATGAAGGTCCGGAATCTGGGCCGGAAATCCCTGGAGGAGGTTTTGGCAAAGCTGAAGGAGCTCGGCTTACAGTTGAACCCCAGCGAGGAGTGAGAAGCAAGCCTCGCACCCGGTTAGATATTAGATATCCGTGGGCGGTAAGACCAAAGCGTTCGCCTGCGGTTCATCTCTGAATGGCAATGTAAATCAACATTCGGTAAGTAAGTCCAAAGAGCGTGGCCGGATGTACCATGAATGGAGAAAGGAAATCACACTATGGCAAAATACAGAAAGCTGGGCAGAACCTCTGCACAGAGAAAAGCTTTACTGAGAAATCAGGTTACCGCACTTCTGCAGAACGGCAGGATCATCACCACCGAGGCCAAGGCCAAGGAAGTGAGAAAGATCGCGGAGGGTCTCATCGCCCTCGCCGCAAAGGAGAAGGACAACTATGAGACCGTCAAGGTTACCGCCAAGGTTCCTCTGAAGGACAAGGACGGCAAGAGAGTGAAGGAAGTTGTGGACGGCAAGAAGGTCACCAAGTATGAGACCGTTGAGAAGGAGATCAAGAAGGATCAGCCCTCCAGGCTCCATGCGAGACGTCAGATGCTGAAGGTGCTGAACCCTGTGACCGTTTCCACCACCACGAACGCCGAGGGAAAGACCGTGACCTCCAACAAGAGGAAGGACAAGAAGAAGGTGGATCTGGTGGCAAAGCTCTTTGACGAGTACGGGCCTAAGTACGCAGACCGCAAGGGCGGTTACACCAGAATTATCAAGATCGGGCCGCGCAAGGGCGACGCTGCGATGGAGGTTGTTCTGGAGCTGGTATAATCGGTAGAAACCAAAAGAACAAGGCATAATAAAAGCGGTATGGCGAGTGAGCCATACCGCTTTTTTGATTCCGTTTTAGATCCCATTTCTGATTTCTGATTCTGTTTCTGCTCTCATTTTCCCGTGTACACTGTCGGTTTCCGAAGTCTTTATTCTCCGGAGCCTTTGTTTTCCGCCGCTTTCTGGAAATGCTGGTAATCCTTCACGGAGTTCCAGTTTCCTCCCCAGATGAAGCCGTGCTCCGTAAACAGCTGATAGCAAAGATCCTCCTCGTCGATCTTGTAAGGGAAGCTTGCGGAGCGGTCCGCGTAGCTCTCTGCCGCCTCCGGAGACACCCGCCGGCTGCCGTCCTTAGAGTAGGTCACATAAGGGTTGTAATAGGGGTTGATATCGATCGCCAGACCGAGCGCGTGGCGGGAGAGGGAGCTGCTTCCCTCCACCGGACGATAGTTGAAGCAGGAGGTGTTGTTGTCCTCCATGGACGCGTTGTCGTCCCCGTCGTACTCGTCGATCAGGCGGACCTTCTCGATCTGATATTCCTGATAGTAGAGGGCATAGAAGATCTCCACCAGATCCTGCGCGATGGCCTGATTGCAGATCAGCTCGCCCTCCACGGGTTCCCCGTCAAAATTATAGTGCCAGATATGCACATAGCGCAGATCGTCGCAGGAGATTTCCGGCGCCTCCCCCGTGGCGGGGTAGGAGATACCGGTGATATAGCGCCGTAGGTCGTCGGATAGGGGGGCGTAATAGAAGCCTTCCGTGTAGCGGGTGATCTCTTCGGAGGGAACGCTTCGGTTCAACGTGGCGCCGATAAGGACGGAGGCTGGCACGCCGGACTCCGTGGCGGAGGCTTCCCTGGTCGCTTCTTCTGTCTCCCTGTCCGTTTCCCGCTTGGACGAGGAGGTATCCGTTTCCGTTGACGAAGCGTCCGTTTCCTGTTCGGACGAGGAGGCATCCGTTTCCGTTTGGCGCAAGGCCGCCTGCCGTTTCGTGTATTCTGTCAATGTCAGGGAATTGCTGCGCCTCATGTAGGTGATCCCTCCCACCGCGAGAAAAAGTACCGTCAGTATCAATAACATTTTTATGATGCTGTTTGGAGTATTATTCATGTCATATCCTTTCTTGAAGGGTGCTTTCGATTGCAATCTATTAGGATAAGAATAGCATGTCCCAACTTTTTTGTAAATGTAGGGAGTTGTAATTCTTTTCCGGATTTAGTACAATAGGAGACATGTAGAAGAAAAGGTCAACCATAGCCTCAGGAAAGGGTAACAATATGGGAATTGTCAAGGCCAGGGAGCTCACATACGAATATATCAGGCGGGACGAGGAGGGCAATGTGGATGGGATCACCAAGGCGGTGGACCATGTCTCCTTGGACATCCGACAGGGACAGTTTATCGCCATCCTGGGGCATAACGGTTCCGGCAAGTCCACCCTTGCCAAGCAGATCAACGCCATTCTCTATCCCACGGAAGGCACGGTGTGGGTGGATGGAATGGACACGCAAGACCAGGAGCACCTGTGGGATATCCGGCAGACCGCCGGCATGGTGTTCCAGAACCCCGACAACCAGATCATCGGTCAGGTGGTGGAGGAGGATGTGGGGTTTGGACCGGAAAATATGGGGATTCCCACCGAGGAGATCTGGCAGAGGGTGGAGGAGAGCCTGAGGGCGGTGGGAATGTACCGTTTTCGCAAGTACTCCCCCAACAAGCTGTCCGGTGGACAAAAGCAGCGCGTTTCCATCGCGGGGGTGCTGGCGATGCACCCCAAGTGCATCGTGCTGGACGAGCCCACCGCTATGCTGGACCCCAACGGCCGCAAGGAGGTCATCCGCGCGGTGAGAGGGCTGAATCAGGTGGAGGGGGTCACGGTGATCCTGATCACGCATTATATGGAGGAGATCATCCACGCGGACCGCGTCTTTGTCATGGATCAGGGAAAGATCGCGATGGAGGGAACGCCCCGGGAAATCTTCTCGGATGTGGACCGGCTGCAGGATCTCAGACTGGATGTACCGCAGGTGACGCTTCTGGCCTATGAGCTGCAAAACAGAGGGGTGCGCCTGCCGGACGGCATCCTGACGACGGAGGAGCTGATCCAGGCTCTTGGCCTGTGAGGAGAGAGGAACCATGTCGATTATTTTGGATCATGTGAATTACATATACGAGGAGGGCACGCCCCTGGCTATGAAGGCGTTGGACGATATCTGCCTTGTGATACCGGACGGGCAGTTTATCGGTATCATCGGGCATACCGGATCGGGCAAGTCCACCCTCATGCAGCATCTGAACGGCTTGATCCGCGCCACCAGCGGAAGCATTTATTTTAACGGCGAGGACATCTATGACAGGGATTACGACCTGCGCAAGCTGCGCAGCAAGGTGGGGCTGGTGTTTCAGTATCCGGAGCATCAGCTGTTTGAAATCGATGTGTTTCAGGATGTGTGCTTCGGCCCCAAAAACCTGGGCCTGGAGCGCAGGGAGGTGGAGCTTCGCGCCTACGACGCCCTGAGGAAGGTGGGACTTCCGGACGAGCTCTTCTACCAGTCGCCTTTTGAGCTGTCCGGCGGCCAGAAACGGCGGGTCGCCATCGCGGGGGTGCTGGCTATGAAGCCGGAGGTGCTGATCCTGGATGAGCCCACGGCCGGCCTGGATCCCAAGGGAAGGGACGAGATCCTGAAGCAGATCAAGAGCCTGCAGAAGGAGACGGGAATGACGATCCTCCTTGTGTCGCACAGCATGGAGGATGTGGCGGAGTATGTGGACCGCATCATCGTGATGAATCGGGGGAGCGTTCTGTACGACGACGAGCCCCGGGAAGTCTTTCGCAACTACCGAGAGCTCGAGGAAGTGGGGCTGGCCGCCCCCCAGGTGACCTACATTATGCACGCGCTGCAGGCGAAGGGCCTCCCCGTGGACGCGGATGTCATCACCGTGGAGGAGGCCGCGGAACAGATCGCGCAGGCGGTCAGAGGCAGGAGATAACGGTATGCTCAGAGATATTACCTTAGGACAATATTATCAGACGGAATCCTGTATCCACAGTCTGGATCCCAGGGTGAAGCTGGGAGGCACGATCCTTTTCATCCTCTCGCTGTTTTTCTTTCAGAACGCGCTGGGCTATGTGGCCGCGGCGATCTTTCTGGCCGTTGTGATCCGGCTTTCCCACGTGCCCTTTCGGTACATGGTGCGGGGGATGAAGAGCATCCTTTTTCTGCTGCTTCTGACGGTGGGGTTCAATCTGTTTCTGACGCCGGGGACGCCCCTTGTGACGTTCTGGAAAATCACGGTCACCTGGGAGGGGATTGCGTTAGCTCTGACGATGGCGGTGCGGCTCAGTATGCTGATCGTAGGCTCCTCCGTCATGACCCTGACGACCACCCCCAACAATCTGACGGACGGCATGGAGAGGCTGCTGTCGCCGCTTCGGATCTTTAAGGTGCCGGTGCACGAGGTGGCAATGATGATGTCCATCGCGCTTCGCTTTATCCCCATCCTCCTGGAGGAGACCGACAAGATCATGAAGGCGCAGATCGCCAGGGGAGCGGATTTTGAAAGCGGCAATCTGCTGAAGAAGGCGAAGGCACTTATCCCCCTTCTGGTTCCGCTCTTTATCTCGGCGTTTCGTCGGGCCAACGACCTGGCGATGGCTATGGAGTCGCGCTGTTATCGGGGAGGCAAGGGGCGGACCAAAATGAAGCCTCTGATCTACCGAAGGAGGGACTATGTGGCGTATGCCTGCATTTTCGCGTATCTGGCGGTGGGAATCGGTCTGGGAAGGCTGGTAGATTTCTCGGTTTTTTTCCACCTGTGATCGGTGGAGGGATGCAAAAAAAGGACAGAGCTGTCTGCAAAAGAAGTGCAGAGTCGTCTGCAGAAGAAGCGCGGACAGGGCGCGGGGAAGGGGTATGGCATTGGCGGAAAAAAAGCGTGTGTGTCTGATCGTGGCCTATGACGGGACCAATTATCACGGGTGGCAGGTGCAGAACAACGGGATCACCATCGAGGGGGAGCTGAATCGGTGCCTGACGGAGCTTCTGGGCGAGGAGATACAGGTGATCGGCGCCAGCAGGACGGATTCCGGCGTGCACGCCCTGGGGAATGTCGCCGTGTTCGACACGGGGAACCCTATGCCGGAGGAAAGGATCTCCTACGCGCTGAACCGGAGGCTGCCGGAGGATATCCGGATCCAGCGGTCGTATGGAGTGGCGCCGGACTGGCACCCCCGCCGGTGCGCAAGCCGCAAGACCTATGAGTATCGCATTTATCGGGGGGAGTTTCCCATGCCGGTGAGAAGGCTCTATACCTGCTTTGTCTACCGGCCCCTGGACGTGGACAGGATGCGGAGGGCGGCGGCCTGCCTGGAGGGGGAGCATGATTTTAAGAGCTTCTGTCAGGCGGGGGCCCAGACTGAGAGCACGGTGCGGACCCTCTATTCCCTGAAGCTGGAGGAGCAGGGGCCGGAGCTGGTGATCCGCGTCTGCGGCAGCGGATTTCTGTACAATATGGTGCGGATCATCGCGGGGACGCTTTTGGAGGTCGGGCAGGGCAGGCTGGAGCCGGAGGACATGGAAGGGATCCTGCAGGCGGCGGATCGGAGCGCGGCGGGTCCCACGGCGCCTGCGTGCGGACTGACTCTGGTACAATATGAATTTCTGTGAAAAATATTTCATTTCTTGGAAATTTTTATTGACACACACGGATGCGTATAGTAAAATATATGACTGTGGCGATGTTTCTAAATGCGGAGTCACAAGCCCCGACGAAGCATTTGAGATAGACAACTGTCCTGTGAATTTACCGTGTGCAGCCGGACATCTGCAGATGATAATGGAAGCAGGACATACCAACCGTCGGAATGGAATGGAGCGTTCCGGACGAGTAACACGGAGGAAATATCATGAAAACATTTATGGCTAGCCCGGCTACAATCGATAGAAAATGGTATGTAGTAGACGCTACTGGTATGACCCTGGGGCGTTTGGCCTCTGAGGTCGCAAAGGTTTTGAGAGGAAAGAACAAGCCGATCTATACCCCCCACATGGACACGGGTGATTATGTGATCGTCATCAACGCGGAGAAGATTCAGGTGACCGGCAGGAAGCTGGATCAGAAGATCTACTATCACCACTCCGATTATGTTGGCGGAATGAAGGAGGCTACTCTGAGAGAGAAGCTCGCTTCCAAGCCCGAGCAGGTGATTGAGCTTGCGGTAAAGGGAATGCTTCCCAAGGGACCTTTAGGAAGACAGATGTTCACCAAGCTTCATGTATATGCAGGACCTGACCACAAGCATACGGCTCAGAAGCCTGAAGTGCTGACGTTCTAAAGGACTGAGAGGAGGAAAAAGACATGGCTAAATCTGAGAGATATTACGGAACCGGCAGAAGAAAGAAATCGATTGCCAGAGTATATTTGACACCCGGCAAGGGAAATATCACCATCAACAAGAGAAGCATGGACGAGTACTTCGGGCTGGAGACCCTGAAGGTGATCGTCCGCCAGCCCCTGGCGGCGACCGATAACGTGGAGAAGTTTGACGTCCTGGTAAACGTGAAGGGCGGCGGCTACACCGGCCAGGCAGGAGCCATCCGGCATGGTATCGCGAGAGCTCTGCTTCAGGTGGATGCGGAGTACAGGCCCGTCCTGAAGAAGGAAGGATTCCTGACCAGAGATCCCCGTATGAAGGAGAGAAAGAAGTACGGTCTGAAGGCCGCACGTCGCGCTCCTCAGTTCTCCAAGAGATAATCGCAGACGGAATACGGAAAGGGTTAGACTCCCC
>CANRLX010000083.1 GCA_947631615.1 uncultured Acetatifactor sp. | reverse complement strand
AAGTAATGGAGACGGAGCATTCCGCCCCGTCTCCATTATCTCATGTCTGTCTATCCGCCGCTATATTTTGCGCTTACGATAAACTGAGAATAGCAAAAAACATATCTATGAAAAATTACAAACAAGAGTGGGAGGTGAAAATATGCCAAACTTGGAAGATATGGATTCTGTCGTGATGGAACTGGTGGTCAATGCGGGCGACGGTCGAAGCAGCGCCATTCAGGCTATCCGAGAGGCACGGGCCGGTCGGTTTGACGAAGCGGAGAAGTTGCTGAAGGAGTGCGAAGATGCCCTGCTTCTCTGCCACAAGGCTCAGACGGACCTGGTCCAGGCTGAGCTTCAGGGGGAAAAGGTGCCCATGAGCCTTCTGATGGTTCACGCTCAGGACCACATCATGAACGCCATGACCGTCAAAGACCTTGCCGTCGAGATCATCGAAATGCTGAAACATCAAAAAGAGGGGGAAAACTAAAATGAGGAATGTTATTCTGTTGTGTGCCCAGGGGATGTCCACCGGGGTTATGGTCAAAAAGATGCAGGATGCCGCCGCCAAGATGGGCTATGAGTGCAGCATCAGCGCCCACCCGGTGGCCCAGGCCAAGGAGCTCGGTGCGTCGGCGGATATTCTCCTGCTGGGGCCGCAGGTCCGTTTCGAAAAGAACGAGGTCCAGGCGCAGTGCCCCAACAAACCGGTTCAGGTCATCGATACCGTGGCCTATGGCCGTCTGGATGGCGCGAAGGTCATCGCGCAGGTCAAAGCTGCTTTGGGCGATTGATTTGCGCTTCTTAAAAAGATAGGAGGAGAAACCATGGCAGGAAAGTTCGATTTCAGCGCCACCATTGATACGGTGTCTGAGAAGCTGACTAAGTTTACCAAGCTGCGATACATCAAGGTCATCACAAACGCATTCATGAGCATTGCGGCTCTGTCCATCGCAGGGTCCATTTTCTCCCTGATTAAGTCCCTCCCCATTCCGGTGTGGCAGACCTTCATGACCAACAGCGGCATCGGCGATATTCTCTCTATCCCGGTGTCTGTCACCTCGGATCTGATTGCTGTCTTTGTCATTCTGGCCATTGCCAACGAAGTGGCCAAGTCCTTTAACGAAAAGCCTTTCGCCCCCGCCATCATCGCGCTGGGTTCCTTCATGATTCTGACCCCCTTCTCCGGTCAGGCCCAGGTGATCACCGCAGAAGGAGAAACGATCATAGGTACTGCTCTGAATGTGATCCCGCTGGGTTCGCTGGGCGCAAGGGGTATTTTCCTGGCTATGATTGCCGGCATCCTGGCCTCCAGGATTTACATTGCCCTTATAAAAAAGGGTATTACCATCAAAATGCCCGGCTCTGTGCCTCCCGCTGTGGGGCAGATGTTTGAGACAATGATCCCCGGCGGCTTGACTTTCATTGTGTTCCTGATTCTGCGGCAGGTGTTTTCTCTGACTCCGTTTGGCACCATGCAGAACTTCATCTACACCATCATCCAGACTCCTCTGATGAACGCTACCGCTAATATGGGCGGAGCGCTGCTCTACAGCATTGCCTCCAAGGTCCTGTGGCTCTTTGGCATCCACGGCGGCTTGGTTACCTACGCTGCGTTCGGCTCCATCATGAAAACTACCGGCGCAGCCAACGCCTCGGCTTTCGCAGCCGGAGAAATTGTCCCGCACCTGGAGTGGGGACTTGTCACCGGTATGACCAACGTGGGTATCCTGGGCCTCACCCTTGTGATGATCATTTTTGCTAAGTCCAAGCAGTACAAGAGCTTGAGCAAACTGTTTCTGCCCACTTCCCTGTTCTGCATCACTGAGCCCATCGTGTTCGGTTTCCCCCTCATCATGAATCCCATCATGGCGGTGCCCTTCGTCCTTTCGCCCGTTATCAGCCTGCTGAGCACCACCGCAGTGATGAGCATTGGGCTGGTGACCCCCATCACCGGCGCCCAGATTTCCACCACCATCCCCACCCCCATTTACCTGGCCTTGGCGAACAGTTCCATCTCCGGCTTTATCTGGGGCCTTGTGCTGGTAGTAATCAATATGGCCCTTTACTTCCCCTTCTTCCTGGTTGCGGATCATATGGCCTGTAAACAGGAGGCGGAGAACGAGGCCGCAGAAGCCCAGCAGTAAATAAGATTTGCTTGCAAGGTGCTTTAGAAGGGTCTGTTGCTTCCCCTCTAAAGCACCTTGCGTTTTTCATCAGCAGGGAGAAGGATCACAGTGAAAAAACTCCGACTATTGCTCCGTTCCGATGATTTGGGTTATTCCGAGGCTGTGAACTATGGCATTGAGAAGGCCCTCCGCTTTGGCATGACCCGCAGCGTAGGCCTGATGCCCAATATGCCTTCTGCCGCGCATGGGGTAATGCTGCTGAAAAATTTGAATGTCTGTATCGGTCAGCACACCAATATCTGTGTTGGGAAGCCGGTGAGTAACCCGGAGCACATTCCCTCGCTGGTTAACCCTGACGGGATGTTTAAGTCCAGCCGGGAGCACCGTTCGGCCGCGGAAGATTTTGTGGTTCTGGAGGAAGCTATTATTGAGGTAGAGGCTCAGTACAACAGGTTTAAAGAGCTTACTGACCAGGAACCCGGCTACTTTGAGGGCCATGCGGTCCGAAGTGTCAACTACGCGAAAGCTATCGAGCTGGTTGCTGAACGGCACGGTTTGAAATTCAGTGAGATGTACCTACCCAGACAATCCACGGCCCGGGTGGGGAACACACAGACTTACCGCTGGGGAATCAATAACATTTCACCGGATTACGACCCGGTCAAAACCCTGAAGGATGTGATCCTATCCACAAAAAGGGATCTTCCGGGCATCTATGTTTGCCATCCCGGTTATGTGGATGATTTCCTCATGCGCACCAGCAGTCTCAACCTAAACCGGACCAGGGAAGTGACCATGCTCACAGACCCGGAAATGAAGGAATGGCTGGTGGAACATGAAGTGGAACTGATTTCTTACGATGAGATTGGAAATTAAGGAGGTAAAAACCATGGGCATATTTCCCAAAGACTTCTTGTGGGGTGGAGCCACCGCAGCAAACCAGTGTGAGGGGGCCTTTGATGCGGACGGAAAGGGGCCCAGCGTCGCAGATGTCATGACCTGCGGCGGAATGAGCAAGTTTAAGGTCACTGTCCCCGGCATCCCCCCGGAGTATGAGCACTATTTTACCAAGATGCGCTATGTTACCTACCGCAAGGGCGAGGAAACCGGTGCTTGCATTGCCATGAAGAAGAATACCTATCCTGACGGCGGGGAGCCCTCTTTCTTAGAGGGAGAGTATTATCCGGGCAAACAGGCCATCGACTTCTTCCATCACTATAAAGAGGACATCAAGCTCTTTGCGGAGATGGGTTTCAAATGCTATCGAATGTCCATTGCATGGACTCGGATCTTCCCCACTGGGGAGGAGACTGAACCGAATGAGACGGGTTTGGCGTTTTATGATAATGTGTTCGACGAGTGTCATAAGTACGGCATTGAGCCGGTGGTGACCCTAAGCCACTACGAAATGCCCCTTCAACTTTGCCGCAAGTGGAACGGCTGGGCTGACCGGCGGACACTGGCCTGCTTTGAGCGTTATACCCAAACCGTCTTTGAGCGTTACAAAGATAAGGTCAAGTACTGGCTGACCTTCAATGAGCTCAATTCCATCATCCATGGTGGGTACATGAACGCGGGCGTATTCTCCAAAAAAGACGAGGATCTGGAATTTGCCGCCTACCACCAGATGCTGGCCGCTGCTGTTGTGGTCAAGTATGCCCACGACCACTACCCCCAATTCCAAATTGGCTGCATGATCAGCTATGACCCACCCTATCCCTACTCGGCCAAGCCGGAGGACAATCTGGAAGCCGTTCGGAGCTTTGACATCAACAATCATTACTATGGCGACACAATGATCCGCGGGTACATCCCGGAGTATAAGAAAAAGGATTTGGAGCGGAAAGGCGTGTCCCTGCCCATCCTCGCTGGTGATGAAGATATCCTCGCGGCGGGCTGTGTGGACTTCGTGGCCATCAGCTACTATCAGACCTCGGTAGCCGCTGCTAAGAGCGAGGGCATGGAAAAAACTGCGGGAAATCTGGGTCAGCACATCATGAACCCCTATCTGGAAAAGAGCGAGTGGGGCTGGATGATCGACCCGGTGGGACTGCGGTACGCTTTGAATGTCCTCTATGACCGCTACCACAAGCCCATTTTCATTGTAGAGAACGGCCTGGGGGCAAAAGACACCTTGGAGTCGGACGGCACGGTTCACGATGACTACCGCATTGACTATCTCCGCCGCCACATTGAGGCCATGGGAAAGGCCATCCATGAGGACGGGGTAAAAGTCATGGGCTATACGCCGTGGGGCTGCATTGACCTGATTAGCTGCTCCACTGGGCAGATTTCCAAACGGTACGGTTTTATCTACGTGGACGTAAACGATGCAGGAGAAGGCTCTTTGAAGCGATACTGCAAAGATAGCTTCTACTGGTATAAGAAGGTTATTGCCACGAATGGTGAAGACTTAAGCTGAATATTTTTATCAGAATATTTTTAGAAGGAGAGACAGCTATCATGAAAGAATTTACCTATACCATCACTGATCCCATCGGTATCCATGCCCGCCCCGCCGGCCTGTTGGCAAAACAAGCCAAGTCACTGACCAGTACTGTCACGGTCATTAAGGCCGATGGAAGGTCTGCCGTCGCAACTAAACTGATGGCACTTATGACCCTGGCTATCAAGCAAGGCGAAACGGTTACCGTTACCGTGGAGGGGGAGAACGAGGAAGCCGATATCGTTGCCATGGAGCAATTCTTCAAGGATAACTTATAATCGCCGCTCAAAGGGTGCCCGCCCATTATGCGGACACCCTTTGCTGTTCCAGTGCCGGTATACCGCATCGCGATGAGACCAATTCTAAAAGGAGGAGTACACTATGATTTTGATGCAGGGAAAGGGCGTTTCCAAGGGAGTCGTCAAGGGCCCCATCTACTTTTACCAGCGCATTCAGGCTGCCGCAGCCCAAACCGCTGCTTCTGATATCGAGGAGGAGAAGCGCCGCCTGGAGGAGGCCAAGGAGAAATCCATGGATCAGCTCAACGCCCTGGCCGACAAGGCTCGGGAGGAAGCCGGCGACGAGGCCGCCATGCTCTTTGAGACCCACGCCATGTTCGTGGAGGACGAGGACTTTGTGGACTGCATGAACACCGTGCTGGACGAGGAACACTGCTCCGCCGAGCGGGCGGTGGAAATCGCCGGGGAGCAGTTTTCCGCCATGCTGGTGGCCATGGACGACGCCTATATGCAGGCCCGCGCCGCCGACATCAAAGACGTGGCCCGGCGCATTCTCAATAACCTGCTGGGGGTCACCGAGGGCGGCATTGACTCCGACGAACCGGTAATTTTGGCCGCCGACGACCTGGCCCCCTCCGAGACGCTCCAGCTGGACAAGAGCAAGATCCTGGGCTTCATCACCCAGGGCGGCTCGGGCAACAGCCACACCGCCATCCTGGCCCGCACCATGGGCATCCCGGCCATCTGCGGCATGGGCGAGGCGCTCAAGCCGGAGCTCAACGGCCGCATGGCCTACATCGACGGTGAGACGGGCCAGGCCGCCATCGAGCCGGACGAGATCACCCTCACTGCGTTCCAAGCCAAGCTGGAAAAACAGCAGGAAATGAAAACCCTGATGGAGACCATGAAGGGGCAGGAGGACGTGACCCTGGACGGCCGCCACATGATGGTCTACTGCAACATCGGCTCTCCGGAGGACGTGGCCGCCGTCCACAATAATGACGGCCAGGGCATCGGCCTGTTCCGCTCCGAATTCCTCTATCTGGCGGCTGACGACTATCCCACCGAGGAGGAGCAGTTCCAGGCTTATAAGACCGTGGCCGCCGCCATGGACGGCAAACGGGTGGTCATCCGTACGCTGGATATCGGCGCGGATAAACAGGTGGGTTACTTCGATCTCCAGAAGGAGGAGAACCCCGCCCTGGGTGTGCGGGCCATCCGCATCTGCCTGAACCGGCCGGAGGTGTTCCGCACCCAGCTCCGTGCGCTGTACCGGGCCTCTGCCTACGGCAAAGTGGCGATTATGTTCCCCATGATTACCTCCGTGTGGGAGGTCAAGGAGTGCAAGCGAGCCTGCCAGAAGGTAATGGCCGAGCTGGATGCCGAGGGCATCCCCTACAATAGGGACACTGAGGTTGGCATCATGATTGAGACCCCGGCCTCCGTCTTTGTGGCGGAGGAGCTGGCTAAGGAAGTGGATTTCTTCTCGGTCGGCACCAACGACCTAACCCAGTATACCCTGGCCTGCGACCGTCAGGCCAACGACCTGGGTAAGTTCTTCGACCCCCATCACCCCGCTGTCCTCCGGGCGCTGAAGATGGCCACCGACGCCGCCCACAAGGCGGGCATCTGGATCGGCATCTGCGGTGAGCTGGGCGCCGACCTGACCCTGCTGGAGACCTTCCTGGCCATCGGCATCGACGAGCTGTCTGTGTCGCCCTCCTCCGTCCTGCCCCTCCGGGCGGAGATCCGTAAATCCATTGCCAAGACCTGCACTTTAGAAAAACTGAGCTGTTAAGATAGAAAGCAGATGCAGTACTCTTTTGTTGCCTTTTCTGCAGTTAGGTGAGTCTATGAAGCAGTCCCCTTAGTCCCTGCCCATGAGCAGGGAAAACATCAGAATTTTCTCAGTACATACCTTTTATGAGGTACGAATGACCTTACGGTTATTCGTACCTCGTTTTTTATTCGACAGCTTATCCCAACATCCCCTATCAACTTTTGGAGGATGCTGGGATAACCTGTCGAACTATGTGAACACACTGGGCAGATTTTCTCTAAGCAAAGAGAAAACAGCGGAACAATTTACAAAATGTTTATATTTAGTCGGGAAATGGGGCTTTTGCTATTGCCCGTCTATTTTCGCACAGTGGAGTCCGTACGTAGCGAAATACCCGTGACCTCCAATCTCAACTCGCATCCCCCACAATTTTGAGATTGGAGCGTACACAAATGAATTATGACACAAAACAAAGCGGAGCGCGCATCCAGCAGCTTCGCATTCAGCAAGGGTATACACAAGAGAAATTTGCAAAAGCGTTGAATATTGACAGAAGCAATTTGAGCCGCATTGAATCTGGACGGAGAGGCTGTTCAATGGATTTGCTGATCCAGCTTTCAAGCATCTTTGGTGTAACTTTGGACTACATAGTCTTTGGTCAAGATAGGCCGGATTGGGTAACGACAGACAGCAGGGAGCGGTTGAAAGTGGGTTTAGAGCAATTAATCAATCAACTGGAGGTATTCAAATCAACTCTTTGAAGTGTGCCAAATTGGCACGGGATGTGCCAATCCCGCTCTAACAAAATGATTCCATTTCTCTTACAATAAAAGCACAGCCAACAGGCTGCCGCTCCTTGACAACTTCACACCAGCAGTACGGGTAACCACCCGGACAGACGAGCGTCCTGCAGCGCACGCCACAACCCGTAGGGGGCAGCAGCCTCTTGCGGTGAGCGAGAATGCCACCTGCGCGGGGCGGCCTCAAATGGGCCCGCGCAAAGCCTCCCTTTAGGCTTTGCGCGGAGAGAAGATGTTGCGAAATGAGCGCGCTTTCGGCCTTGGCCGGAAGCGCGTGATATGGAGCCCACGGCGACGAGGCCGCCAGCACTGACCCTGCCCGGGAATATAATGAGACGCCTTAGACCGGCCTGAGAACCAGGCCGTAGGGCTCGTCCTGGGGTTGAAATCAGTAGAGACCCCAGGCACACGCCCGCGCGGGTTACGCCGAACCCGGCCTGTACTGTTCCCAACCTCACCGGGGCGCGAGCTGCAAATGCGGTGAGAAAAATAAATGATACCAATTTCAAGGCGGCTCCGGGTCTATATCCTGGGGCCGCCTTCAAGGGGAAATTCAAGTTTGAAACCAAGAAATCGGTTGCGTTCTTCAAAAAAGGGCGCACAAACCCAAGCCACATAATTATGTGGCAAAAAATAAGGCGAAAGATATTTGAATCATATTGGAGCAGGAGATACCTCGTCTCTAAAAATGTAACCCCTCATGCGCAGAAGTGCTAAACCTTGGAACTTGGAAATGACAACGGAATGTTCAGTTATCTTATCATCAAGGTAACCTTTTGCAGAATACGGCTCCAGTTTGGACAGTACGTTCCAGATAGCGGTCAGGAGCATACGGCACACAGCGATAATGGCCTTTTTATGGCCACGCCGAGCCTTGATCCTACGATAGCGCACTTTACATTCAGGGTATTTGTCAGATTTTACAACGGCATTGGCAATTTGGACAAGCAGCGGCTTCAAGTAAACACCGGCCCTCGAGATACGGGTAGACTTTACCTTGCCGCCGCTTTGGTCGTTGCGCGGACAGCAGCCTGCCCAAGACACCAAATTTTTTGATGTAGGGAACATTGACATGTCCGCACCAATTTCAGACAGCAATGCAATAGCTGACATGGGAGCGGAAGAAAAACCCGGTACAGTCCGAATCAGTTCCAACTGATGCGGATATTCTCCCGCAAGGCGAAAGAGTTCTTTTTCAATGCTCTTTTTATGCGCAGATATTTCATCAATGTGCAGTAAACACTCCTTGAGTTTTGCAGCCTGCTCACAGGATATGGCCCCATCAACAGTAGCTTGAATTTCCTCGATGGGATGTTTGCAGCGTATATGGACAAAGGGGGTAACATCAAAAGTCTCACCGGGATGTTCCAAGATATAACTGATGATGGAACGTGAAGATTTCCCAAACACGTCAGAAAACACATCGTCCAGTTTTAAATTGGATACGGTAAGACAGTTGGAAGCACGATTCTTTTCACTGGTAAGCATATTAGTAAGCTTTTGCTGATAGCGCATTAGGTCGCGCATCTGCCGAATATCAGGCGGTGGGATAAAGCTTGGTTTGATCATGTCGCACATAAAAAGATCGCAAATCCACTTTGCATCTTTTTTATCGGTCTTGTTCCCCTTTTGCGGTTTTGTGTATTTCGGGTGTGCAAGAGTTACCATGCAGGTCTTTTCAAGAATATTGAACACAGGAATCCAATACTTCCCGGACGATTCCATGCAAACCTCGCTGCACTCGTACTTAGCAAGCCAATCTGCCAATTCTCGCAATCCTCGAGAAAAAGAAGAAAAGCGGGTCTGCTTATATTCCGTGCGTCCGTTTGTATCGGTGATTCCAATGCAGGCATAAATCCACGTTTTGTGAACATCAAGGCCGCAACAATTCCTACGGAAAATCTTAAATGCCATAGAATCCCCCCAAAGTCAATATTCGAAAGGAGCGGCAGGGACTGGTTATCCGGCAAAATCGAATCGATTTGAACGAGACAAGTTTACGGGCTCTTTGTTCGCGCCATTCGTTGATACCTTAACGGACAACCAGTTCATATACGGATACGGGGTTGCCGCTATACAGCCCCGCCACTTATTTCCTCGAACTTTTGTAGTATGCCGCTCCTTCCGCAGCTTTAGTATACCAAACCTATATGACTTGTGATAGCACCACGTTTCATAACCTCGTCGGTGCCTTTCGCAGAAAGGCGGTTTATACGGATGAGTACCAACGATAACAGGAAAAACTCCCATAATATGATCGACCACATTTTTCAAGACCTTCTCCCTGCCCGTGGCATGACAGAGCGGCCCGAGCAGGTATCCCTCAGCCACCTGATGCTGGATGCCATGCTGGATGGCTCCATCGCCCTGTGTGACGCTGGAACAGGCATCGGAAAGACATACTCTTATCTGGCGGCGGGAGTTGCGTTCCACCGCTTCCGTACCGCCTGCGGACAGGAGTTCTGTCCCATCCTCATTTCTACTTCCAGCATTGCCCTCCAGAACGCTGTGCAGAATGAATATCTGCCGCTCTTATCCGACGTGCTGATAGAGGACGGCCTGACGGATCAACCTCTGTGTGCCGTGATCCGCAAAGGCAAATCCCACTATGTCTGCGACCACCGCCTGGAGCGGCGGTTGGGCCAGCTTGATCTGAGCAAGAAGAACTGGAAGGCCGGCAAAGCATTACTCTCTCTCCGGGAACAGCTGGACATGGATTCTGCGGACCATCTCAGCAACTACGACCGGGAGCGGGTATGTGTCCCTCAGATTTGCGACTGCGGCCAAGAGGACTGCCGCTACCTGACCTTCCTGGAGGAATGCAGTGGCAGAGACTTTCCATTCCAAATCTGCAACCACAACCTTCTCCTGGCAGACGCTATCCACCGGGGGACGGGCCGGACACCTGTCCTGCCGGATGCCTGCGCTATTATCATCGACGAGGCCCACAAGCTGCCGGAGACCGCCCGCCAGATGTTCGGGACTACTCTGGAAGCACAAGACATCCGCATACTGATCCGCAGCCTGCGCCGGGAGAAGTTTCTGCTGGCGGCGGAGACCTTGGCAGAGCTGTCCGCATCCTTGCTTCGGATGATGGCCCAGCCCTTCGAGGACAGCAGGCCCTTTAAGTGTTTTGCCCGTCTGCTGATCGCTCCGGCCCGGAACCTGCACATTATCCAGAAGCAGCTTTATGGACTGCTCAAGCCTTCCACTCACAGTCAGCTGAAAAAGCTGTCCTCCACTATGGCACTGTTTACCGAGGAGCACGCTGATCTGGTGTTTTATGCCATGGAGGACAAGCGGGGCGGCACCATGCTGTGTGCTGTCGCCGCTGACATGACAGCCCAACTCCGAAGCACGCTGTGGAACCGGAGCAGTTCCGTCATCCTCACCTCCGGTACCCTGGCAGTGGGCAAGGACTTCCACCGTTTCAAAGAGGAAACGGGCCTGCTGGCGGACGGGAGGGTTACGGAGTCCGTCTCTGCTTCTCCCTTCGATTACAAAGCGAACTGTCTGCTGTACCTGCCGCACCATCCTCCCGAGCAGACGGGCAGCGGCTATTTTGACGAGCTGGCTGCGGAGATCGCCGCTCTGCTGGATGCCTGCTGGGGCCACGCCCTGGTGCTGTTCACTTCCTACGCTGCCATGTCCGCCATCAAGGAACGGCTGGCGGAGATGAATCTGCCCTGGACAATCTTCACCCTGGGCCGGAACGCGGTACATACCACCCAGCAGTTCAAGGATAGCCCTGGAAGCGTCCTACTGGCCACCGGGGCCGCCTGGGAGGGCTTCGACTTTCCCGGCGACTGCGTGTCCCTGCTGATCATCCCCCGGCTGCCGTTCTCCCACCCGGATGCCCTGAAGGAGAAAAAACGGACGGAGTATGCCGACCTCCGCTCCTTCATCCGGGCCGTGGTGGTTCCCGAAATGCAGATCAAACTGAAGCAGGGCTTCGGGCGGGCCATTCGTACCGAGACGGATACCTGTGTGGTGGCCATTCTGGATGAGCGGGCCGTCCCAGGTCAACGGCACTATGAAGCCATGCTGACCGCCCTGCCGGAGATGCAGATGACAAACAGCCTGGAGGATGTGGTGGAATTCATCTACCGGGTCAAAGGGCCGGACTACTTCAAAGAAGGGCCTGGCCAAACTGAGGAGACCATGCAATGAGAACAGAGATAAGAAAGCCGGCGAGCCTGGACGAGCTCCCGGATTTTTGCTCTTTGGAGGAGCTTTCCAAGGTGCTCCAGGTCTCCCGCTCAACGGCATACCGCATGGCGGCGCAGGGGAGCATTCCCAGCCTGCGGGTCGGACGCCGTGTAATCGTGCCCAAGGAGCATTTAGTCCGCTGGATCGACAGTTCCGTCTCTTGTGAAAAGGGTGGTGAGTAGAATGGCAAGACGGGAAAAAGGGGAGGGCAGTCTCTACCAGGCCAAGGATAAAAGTTGGGTGTACCAGTACAGCATAGACGGCAAGCGAAAGACCAAGCGTTTTCGCCGGAAGGCCGACGCCAAAGCGTTCATGGCGGCGCTGGCTGTGGACCAGGGTCAAGCCGAGATCAGCATTGAGAAGTCCTTTGCTGGCCCGCAGAAGGCCGAGCCAATTACGGTGGGGGAGTGGATGGACCGCTGGCTGGAGAAGTACGCAAAGCCCACAGTGAAGCTGTCCACCTATTGCAGCTATGAACAGCTGATCCGCAGCCATATCAAGCCCCAGATCGGCGACTGTTACATGAGCACCCTGACTGGCGAGGATCTGCAGGACTTTTTCAACGAGCGCAGAGCCCAGGGAAACCTGAAAAGAGAAGGGGGCCTGTCCACTAAAACTCTGACGAACCTGCGCAACATGATGCACCTGGCCTTTGGGCAGGCGGTGAAGAACAAGCTGCTGTCGGAGAACCTGGTGGAAGGGGTTCGGCTTCCGAAAGCGGAAAAGCAGGAGATGCGGGTGCTGGACCGGGAGGAGCAGACCAGGCTGATTCTGGCGGCACGGCGGGCGCCGGAGCCCGCCGCCTTCGGCATCATTTTCGACCTGTTCACCGGTCTGCGGATGGGAGAACTCTGTGGTCTTCGTTGGGAGAACGTGGACATGGAGGGCCGCTCGTTTAAAGTTTGCGAGACCAGGAACCGCCTGCGCAACTTCGATGACTCGGTGGAAACCTCGACCAGCGTGGAGACAGTGAAATCCACAAAGACGGACAACTCCCGCAGAACGGTGTTCATTATGGATGGGCTGTATCAGGACTTTTTAGACTATCACACCATTCAGATGTCCTTACAAAAGCAAAATCCGGGCTACAACCCGGATGGTTACGTGTTCTGCCAGGAGAACGGCCAGCCCTACGAGCCGCGCACCTATCAGGATCTGTTCAAGCGCTGCGTCCGGCAGGCCGGTATCCCGGACGCCAATTTTCATTCGCTGCGTCACACCTTCGCCACCAGGGCACTGGAGCAGGGGATGGACGTGGTGACGCTCTCCCGACTGCTGGGACACGCAACCCCGTCCGTTACACTGGACAAGTACGGCCATGCCCTCGACGACCACAAGCGAACCAGTGTGGAGAAGCTGGGCGGCGTTTACAGCGCAGGCCGTGGCATTCCCCGGTCTCGGGAGCGGTAACTTTTTGGGGCGTTTGAGTTTTACGAAAGCGGGAAGGAGCGGCAGTTCTTTCCCGCTTTTTTTGTGCAGCTCTCTCCAACAACCTGCATCAGAGAAAAAAGCGAATGCGAAAAATAAGCATCGGATAAGCATCACAGAAAAACGCCTCTGAACTTTTTCGCAAGAAAAACCGCCGATTTCTCACGAAATCAGCGGTTTTTATGGTTGCGGGGGGAGGACTTGAACCTCCGACCTCCGGGTTATGAGCCCGACGAGCTACCAACTGCTCTACCCCGCGATATATGGTGCCGGAGACCGGGGTCGAACCGGCACGGGATCTCTCCCACGGGATTTTAAGTCCCGGGCGTCTGCCAATTCCG
>CANRLX010000082.1 GCA_947631615.1 uncultured Acetatifactor sp. | reverse complement strand
GAACCAGACAGCAGAACCAGACAGCAGAACCAGACAGCAGAACCAGACAGCAGAACCAGACAGCAGAACCAGACAGCGGAACCCAAAGCGGAACCCAAAACAGAACCAGAACCAAAAACAGAACCGAAAACCAAAAAGCAAAACCAAAAATCAGAACCGGAAAGGGAGGACGAAAATGGACAGAACACTGGTATCGGGAAGCATGGGCATGATGATCCTGCGCCTTTTGGAGGAGAAGGATATGTACGGTTATGAGATGATTGACTCGCTTCGGCGGCGGTCGGAAAACGTTTTTGAGCTGAAAGCGGGGACCTTATACCCCTTGCTCCACAGCCTGGAGGAGAAGAAGTACCTGACCTCCTATGAGGAGGAAGCGCTGGGCAAGGTGAGGAAGTATTACCGTATCACCAAGGAGGGCAGACGGCACCTGGCGGACAAAAAGGCGGAGTGGCAGCAGTATTCCAATGCCGTGGGAAACGTGCTGGCAATGGCATGACAAATGTTACATCAAACTGTGGCGCAGGAAATACCGCCGTGCGTGGAAGAGGGTATAGAGCAGAATGGGTGCAGAATAAAACGCGGAAATATGGCGCAGCTTGCCGTGATACGCAAATGATGGTACAAATGTTACACGGATCCCGACAGGGATTTTCTGCACAAGGAGCGCGCCGGAGAGGCGTAGGGCGGATGCCTGCGGAGAAAAAAGAAAAGAGGGAAGAAAAGTGACGAAGACAGAATTTTTGAATACGGTCGCCGCCCAGCTGCGGTGCAAAAAAGTGCGTCCTCTGATCAGCAGAGAATTGGAACAGCACATTCTGGATCAGGCCACAGCTTACGAGAGGGAGGGGATGGATCCGGAGATCGCTGTGGACAGAGCGGTGAAGGAGATGGGAGATCCGGTGGAGATCGGTGTGGAGATGGATCGCATCCACCGCCCCAGAATGTCCTGGGGGATCGTGGCATTGACCGCGCTGATCGCGCTGTCGTGTCTTTTCCTTTGGTCCGTGTATCTTGCGCTCCCCCTGGGCGGAGAAGCGTCTGGGGAGGATCTGGTCCGCGCGGGCCTGCATAAACAGCTGCTTCACAACTTGATCGGGTTTCCCCTGATGCTGCTTGTCTGTCTGGTGGATTACAGCTTCCTGGGGAAGTACGCCAGACCCATTGCGGCGGCGTTTCTGCTTTTTATGTATATAGGGACGTCTGCCTGTATGTTGTCCGGACACGGCTCCTATTGGTTTCTCTCAAGCGGCATACGTGCGGGCGCTGTGGCTCTGATGTGGCTGTACCTTCCCATCTACGGGGCGCTTCTATACACCTACAGGGGCGGAGGATGGCTGGCTCTTGGGAAACTTTTGCTCTGGGCGCTTGCGGGCGTTCTCTATCTCATGTGGTGGGCAAGTGCCTTTTCGTCCGCTTTGGCTCTGACGTTTGGGCTTGCGCTGCTTTTGTCCCTGGCCATTGGGAAGGATTGGTATCGGATCCCGAAAAGGGTGGTGCTGGGGAGCTTTTGGGGAATCGCGGCAGGCTTGCCTCTGCTTTTGGGTATTCTTTTTGGAACCGGAGCGCTCTCTCCGGAGGCTCTCTTTTCTCGCGGCGCGGGCTACTCCTACAAGACTGTGCGCCTTCTGGCCTTTTTCACGCAAGGCCGTATTGGAGGGGAAAGCAGCTATCAGACGGTCACGGCCAGGCAGATTTTGAACGATAGCAGACTGCTCGGCTCGGATGCGCAGGCGATGCTGCGCGCGGTGGATGGGATGCCGGGATTTCTCACTGATTTCAGCTTTGTCAGCCTGGTGGCGGCTTTCGGAATTTTGGGCGGTATGTTGGTCGTCCTGCTGTTACTCCTTCTGATCGGCAGGATCGTGTACGGTTCCCTGAAACAGAAGAATCAGCTGGGGGCGCTGGTGGGCTGTGCTGCCGGTATCAGCCTGTTCGTACAGCTTTTGTGGAGCATTTTGATCAATATTGGATTGTTTCCGACGACTTCCGCCACGCTCCCCTTTATCTCGATCGGAGGAAGCGGGCTTTGCGTCGGCTATATCCTGATCGGCCTTGCACTCAGTGTTTGCCGTTACCAGAATATTTTGGGGGAGACGTCGGGACGGTCGGCGGAGAAAGCAGAGAAAAACGGCGGATTTCAGATCCGGATCGGCAGAGGCGTCCTGACCTACGAGAGAAAATAGCTTGCCAAAAGCGTGCGCGGCGGCTATTCTTAATATGATAATCGACATCGCCTGCGCAAAGGAGTGTTCCCCATGATGACAATGAGACCGATCGCACATATGGAATCTGATTTTCCTGAAAAATTTGGCATCCCCCGACAGAGCGGCCTGATTCCGGAGCTTAAGAGTACCGTGGTGTTTGAGCCGGAGTTTCGCTCCATGGACGCCCTCAAGGGAGTGGAAGATTTTAATTATCTCTGGCTGCTCTGGCAGTTTGAGGGCACGGACAGGGAGAATTGGTCCGCTACCGTCAAGCCGCCCAGACTGGGGGGCAACACACACGTGGGCGTATTTGCCACCCGATCCCCCTTTCGCCCCAATCCCATCGGCCTCTCCTCTGTGCGACTGGATGCGGTGGAAATGACAAGGCGGGGGCCTGTGTTGCGCGTGTCCGGCGCCGATCTGCGGGACGGGACGCCCATTTACGACATCAAGCCCTACCTGGGCTATGTGGACTCTCATCCCGACGCCACGGACGGATTTGCCGGTGAGGCAAAGGGTCACAGTCTTCGGGTAAACTTTCCTCCCGGGCTTTTGGAGATCTTTCCGCCCGAGAAAAGGAGCGCCATACAAAAGGTGCTGGCGCAGGATCCCAGGCCCTCTTACCACGGGGATCCCACGCGCCGGTATGGGGTGTCCTTCGCCGGATACGATGTGCGTTTTACGGTACAGGGAGACTGCCTGAACGTGTTTGAGGTGGTCTCTTTGTAGCGTTTTTTCCTTTCTGTCTCACCGTACAATATTTTTCTTCTACCCCGGGGCCTTTTTTTATATAATATATTGAATTTGTATAAGAGAGTATGTGGAAGTATGAGAGTGGAGTGGATATCGGAAAAGGTGGACGGAAAAAAGAAGGCGCCAAAGGGCGGAGCGGGAAAAAAGAGCCCCGCGGCGCAAAGCGTTTTTCTGGCCACGACACTGGTATTTTTGGGAGCCATGTTTTTTCTGGGGAGAGCCATTGCGGATGCGGTGTATGAGCTGAGTCCGGCGGCCGGAAGTGCGCTGGAATCGGAGAATTGGGGACTGGGTTTTGGGACGGAGGGCTCGCAGCCCGTCGGCAACGCCACCGCGGACGAACTGAAGGAGTACAACGCCTACTATGTGGGCGACAACAGCGAAAAAAAAATCTACCTAACTTTTGACTGCGGCTATGAGAACGGAAACACGGAGGCTATCCTGAACGCTCTGAAGAAACACAAGGTGTCCGCCACCTTCTTTGTGGTGGGACATTATCTGGAGTCCGCGCCGGAGCTGGTAAAGCGTATGGTGGAGGAGGGCCATACGGTGGGAAACCATACCTATCACCATCCGGATATGTCCTCGATCTCGGATCGGGAATCTTTTCGGAAGGAGATGGACGATGTGGCGGCTCTGTATCAGGAGATCACCGGACAGGAGATGACCAAATATTATCGGCCGCCCCAGGGCAAATACAGTCTTGAAAATCTGCGGATGGCAAAGGAGCTGGGGTACTCCACCTTCTTCTGGAGCCTGGCTTATGTGGATTGGAACACAGACGATCAGCCCAGCCACGAGGAGGCATTTGAGAAGCTGACGGGGCGCATCCATCCCGGGGCGATCGTCCTGTTACATAACACATCCAAAACCAACGGAGAGATCCTGGATGAGCTGCTCACCAAATGGGAGGGCATGGGCTATACCTTTGGCACGCTGGCGGACGTGATCGACAAGACAGGAAACAAATAGAATGATAGAAATGAATAGAATGAAAAAATAAAAGAAAAAAGTAGAATGATAAAGCAGAATAAAAAATAGAGTGACAACACGACAGATAAGGGGGATGATGGTTATGGAGGATCCGTTTTCCAGAACACGGTTACTGATCGGGGAAGCGGGAATGAGAAAGCTTCAGGCGTCGCGGGTGGCGGTTTTCGGAATCGGCGGCGTGGGCGGCTACGCGGTGGAGGCGCTTGCGAGAAGCGGTGTGGGAGCGCTGGATCTGATAGATGACGACAGGGTGTGCCTGACGAACCTCAATCGGCAGATCATTGCCACCCGAGAGACGCTGGGGAAATACAAGGTGGATGTGATGAGGGGCCGCATCCTGTCCATCAATCCGGACGCCGCGGTCTGTGCCCATCGGTGTTTTTATCTGCCGGAGACGGCGGATCGGTTTGACTTTTCCCAATACGATTATGTGGTGGACGCGGTGGACACGGTGACGGCAAAGATCAGTATTGTTTTGCAGGCTCAGGCCGCCGGCACGAGAGTCATCAGCTGTATGGGCGCCGGAAACAAGCTGGATCCCACAAAGTTTCAGGTGGCGGATATCTACCGGACCTCCGTCTGCCCGCTGGCAAAGGTGATGCGCAGAGAACTGAAAAAACGGGGCGTGAAGGGATTGAAGGTGGTCTACTCCACGGAGCTCCCCCTACGGCCCCAGGGGGATATGGCAGCCCAGGAGCCGACTCAGGAGACGGCCCGGGAGAGCGATCCTGCGGAGGAGCGGGGAGGAGGAAAGAGAAGATCCGTCCCTGGGAGCGCGGCGTTTGTACCGTCCGTGGCGGGGCTGATCCTTGCTGGGGAGGTGGTAAAGGACCTATTGTCCTGCTTGTGACATTTTTCCTCAAAATGCGGGAACTTTTCGGGAGATCCTTCGTCTATCAGGATGGTGAGATCAGGGAAAGCAGGAAACGGAGGATAAGGATTTGGAAGATACACAAATTCTGGATCTATATTGGAGGAGGGATCAGCGGGCCATCCTGGAGAGTCAGGCAAGCTACGGAAAATACTGTCTCAGCATTGCGCTTCATATCCTGCGCGACAGGGAGGACTCGGATGAGTGCGTCAACGACACCTGGCTTCGGGCGTGGAACAGCATACCGCCCAGCCGGCCCAATCGTCTTGCGGTCTTTTTGGGCACGATCACCAGGAATCTGTCGCTGGACCGCCTGAAAAGAAAACGCGCGGCAAAGAGAGGACGGGGAGAGGTGGAATTGGTGCTGGACGAGCTGACGGAATGTATTCCCTCTGCGTACAGCACGGAGGACGCGGTGGAGACGGTGGAGCTCTCGCGCATGATAGACCGATTCCTGCACACCCTACCCGAACAGGAGTGCAACGTGTTCCTGCGGCGGTACTGGTACGTGGAGGAATATTTGGAGATCGCAAGGCGATACGATATGAAGCTGAACACGGTCAAGACATCCCTGTTCCGCACCAGAGTGAAATTAAAAAAATTCCTGGAACAGGAGGGGATCGTGCTATGAGAGAGGATGATAGAAACAGCCACAGGGACAAGGCTTTTCGGATCCTGGAGGCGCTTTCGGACATCGACGAGGAGCTGCCTGCACGGAGCGAACAGAGCCGGCACGCGGATGCGTCTGCAAATGTCAGGCGGATTTCTCTCCGGAAATACAAAAGTGTGGCAGCCGTTCTCGCCTTGCTGGCTGTTGGGACAAGCGCGTACTTGCTGGGGACGGGGATGCCGAAACATTCCGCCGATTCCCAGGCTGCGCTGGATATCGCTTCCCTCGGCGAGCGGATCGAGGAGAAAGACACGGGCCCAGCGGCGGGCGCGGTGCCGCAGGAAAACATCCCGCCTGCCTCACAGGAGTCCCTCTCTGTCCTTGTGACGGAAGAGAACGGCCTGTCGGAACGCCTGCCGGAGCGGGAGGCTTCTTTGGATACGGCACAGGAGGACGTGCCCAAGCAGAACGCGGTACAGAGCGCCGGACAAAGCAATGAACAAAGCGACGGACAAGGCAGCGGACAGAGCGTCGGATTGGAGGCCTACGTGCCGGAGACGCTGCCGGACGGCTACCGGTTTGTCAGCGCGGATTCGGAGACTGCGCCGCTGGGCGGCCATACGCTTGCGCTGAGCTGTGTCAATGAGGCGGAGTCCAAACGGATCGATCTGTGGATCACGGAGGAGGCGGCCTCTCTGCAGGCGGTACCCGCGGAGGAAGTGACGGAGGACACCTTCCGGTCGGTCGGCACCGTGGCCGTGCTCTATGAGGACGACGGCGTGGTGGTTCAGTTTGAGGGGAACGCGGAGCCGGAGATTCTCTATCAGGTATTCACAGAAATACGCCCCTGAGCCGGAACGTTTCCCGCGCAAAAATATTTACAAGATACGCCTTCTTTTGTAGAATAGGGAGAGGAAAGAAGGCGTATTTATTATGGAAGAAACTACTCAAAAAGAACCCCAGAAAGAAACCCCAAAAGAAACCCAAAAAGAAACTCCAGGAGAAATTCCGGAAAAAAGGGAAAGACGAAAGGGGCGTGGAGCCCACAATATGACGGAGGGGAAGATCGTATCGCCCCTGATTCTGTTTACGATCCCGCTGGTTTTGGGGAATCTCCTGCAGCTTACCTACAACGCGGCGGATTCCGTTATCGTCGGAAGATTTGTGGGGGAGGATGCGCTGGCGGCGGTGGGGACCTCCACGCCGATCATGAACCTGGCGATCCTGCTGATCAGCGGCATGTGTATGGGGGCCAGTGTGTTGATGAGCTCCCAGTACGGAGCGGGAGATATCCGGCTGCTCCGGCGCCAGATCAGCACCACGCTGCTCTCCGGCTGCGGATTTTCCCTGTGCTTTTCCGCGGTGATGCTGTTTTTGGCGCCCTGGGTGCTCCGTCTGATCCGGGTGCCGGAGGAGGTCGTGCCTATGGCGTCCGCCTATTTGCGGATCATCTTTGCGGGGCTGATCTTTACCTTTGTCTATAACTTCCTGGCAAACACTCTGCGGGCTTTGGGGGACAGCCGGACGCCGCTGTATTTTCTGATGTGCAGCGCCTTTCTCAACATCCTCGGGGATCTCCTCTTTGTGGTGGTCTTTCGGTGGGGCGTTATAGGAAGCGCGGCCGCCACCGTGCTCAGCGAGGCGCTCTGCTGTCTGCTCTGTGGGATCTACATTCGGTTTCGGGTGCCGATCCTGTGCCTTGGGAAGGAGTGGCTGGTTTTTGACCGGACATTGGTTCAAAAGACGGTGGGATATGGCAGCACGAGCGCTATGCAGCAGGTGTGCCTTCAGATGGGAAAGATCCTGATCCAGGCGATGGTGAACCGCCAGGGAGTCAGTGTGATCGCCGCCTTTACAGCGGTGAACCGAGTGGATGATTTCGCCTATACGCCCCAGCAGAACATCGGTCACGCCATGACCACCTTCATTGCCCAGAATCAGGGTGCGGGTCACAAGGAGCGCATCCGCAGGGGCTTCCAGGCGGGGCTTGTCATGGAGCTGGCCTACTCGGTCTTTCTCCTGATCGTCATATACACGGCAGCCCCCTGGATCATGCGTCTTTTTGCGGAGAGCGGCGACGCCGGAGTGGTGGAGCTCGGGGTCGGATATCTGCACCGGATCGCCTTTATGTATCTTTTGCCGGGCGTGACCAACGGGGTACAGGGCTTCTTTCGCGGCATCGGCGACATGAAGGTGACTCTCTACAGCACCTTTATGAATATGCTGGGTCGGGTGCTGGCGGTATTTTTGGTTCTGTATGTATTAAAGCTCGGCTTTTCGAGCCTTGCGTGGGCCAATATGGTGGGATGGATCTTTATGATGCTGTTTGAGATCCCGCTTTTGGTGCGGAGCATGAGGGGGATGTACCGTCAGGAGGATTCGCTCTCCAGCATACGGTAGCCGATGCCGATCTCTGTGAAAACATACCTGGGTTGGGCGGGATTCTTCTCGATCTTGCGGCGGATGTTTGCCATATTTACGCGCAGGATCTGGTTGTTGCTGTCTGCGTAGGGGCCCCAGATGGTTTGGATCAGGTAGTGGTAGGTCAGCACGCGTCCGGAATTTTCCGCCAGGAGAGTCAGAAGCTGATACTCGATCTGTGTCAGGTGGATCTCTCTGCCCGAAAGGCAGATCCGCCGTTTGTCAAAGTCGATCTCCAGATCCTTTGCCCGATAGATCTGTCCCTGTGTCCTGGGGTGGCGGTGTCTCAGGGAGGTGCGGATGCGCGCGATCAGCTCCGCGTTGCCGAAGGGCTTGGTGATATAATCGTCCGCGCCCATTTCCAGCGCTTTTACCTTCTCCTCCTCGGCGGTTCGGGCGGAGATAACGATAATGGGAACGTCGGTGCAGCTATGCCAGGAGCGGATCTGTTGGATCACCTCGAGGCCGTCAAGGTCGGGCAGGCCCAGATCCAGAAGGAGGACGTCAGGGCAGAGGGACGCCGTCAGGCTAAGCCCTTCCTTTCCGGTGAAGGCGGCTGTGACCTTGTAACCGCTGTTTGTCAGAGTGGTGGAGGTATAGGTACTGACACTTTTGTCATCTTCAATTAGCAGAATGTGGATCGGGTTGTTCATGGGATTTCAAAAGGTTTTCCTTTCTTACGATTTCTCTTTTTTTCGATTTCTCTTTCTTGCGATTTCTCTTTTTGCAATTTCTCTTTTTACGATCTCTCTTTTTACAATTTCGCTTTTTATTTCTCTTTTTTCGCTTTTTTCTTATCCTTCTTTGGCTATCTTTCTTTTACTGTCTTTCTGTGGCGTTTTCGAGTTTAGTGCTTGGGGAGCGTAAACGTGAAATCGGCTCCCGTGTCGCGGTTTCGGGCGGTCAGCGTGCCGTGGTGGGCGGAAATGATGGTCTTGCAGATGGACAGGCCGATGCCCATGCCCTTGTGGCTGTCCGAGGAGTGGGTGGGAAAGAGGTTTCCCTCAACGAGCGTTTCCAGCTCGTTCGGAGAGAGCCCGACGCCGTAGTCGCGGACGGTGAAAACGACCGAGTGGGGCGTGTCGCGGACGATCAGGTCGATGGGGCGCGTGCTCTTGGAATACAGGATGGCGTTGGAGAGCAGATTGATCGTCACCTGTTCGATCAAAATAGCGTCCATAGGCAGGAGGATGAAATCGTCGGGTATCGAGGCGTTGATCTGTGTATCTGGGTAGCGCTTGGCGAGCTTTTGGAGGGCCTCGGAAATCACCTCCTCCACGGACTCCTCCGCCTTGTTGATGGAGAGATTGTCCCCCCGTATGCGGGTGATCGTAAGCAGGTTCTCCACCATATTCAAGAGCCAGTTGGAATCCTCGTGGATATTGGAAATCAGTTTTTCTTTTTCGGTCTCGGTCAGCGTTTCCCCGTTCTCCAGAATGAGGGAGCTGTTGCCGATGATCCCTGTCAGCGGAGTGCGCAGGTCGTGCGAGATGGCGCGAAGCAGGTTGGCGCGCATGGTCTCCTGCTCCC
This sequence comes from uncultured Acetatifactor sp., assembly GCA_947631615.1. Classification (GTDB taxonomy): domain Bacteria; phylum Bacillota; class Clostridia; order Lachnospirales; family Lachnospiraceae; genus Acetatifactor. The sequence continues at coordinate 4,159 of CANRLX010000082.1, read as the reverse complement.
TCTCAAAAAGCTCTCTCTCCCGCTCGGCGATGGTCGTCTCCTGCTCGGCCAGGCGCTCGGAGAGACCGGAGACGAACAGGGCTATGGCCGTCATGGACAGCAGGGTGATCAGGCGGTTGAAGGAAAAGACGTTCGCATGAAAGAGAGGGGACGCAAGGTAAAAGCACACGGCGGTGAAAATACAGCAGCCGATACTGTACCAGCGGCTGATGGTATAACGGGCGATCACCGCTGTGGACAGCACGAAGACCGGAGAGAGATAGGTGCGGTATTCCGGTTCCAGCGGATAGGACAGCAGGGCGAGCGACAGGGGGAGGCCAAGGCAGACGATCGAGATCAGAAGGCTGTAAAGATGCTGTTTTGTTGCGGGATATTGATACAAGTATTGAAACATAACATCTCCTTTGTCGGTCAAAATAATAACAGAATAAAATAATTATAACTCATTTGCATGGTTCGGGGCAATGGTCTGGCGTAAAAATAATGTTATAATTAGAGTGAAAAATGATAGCGGGAAAGCACAGTGGGAAAGATAAGGTGGCGGAAACCCTGAAAATCTGTTATAGTATGTTATAGGATAAGAAAAGGGAAGGGAAACTGTGGAAAAAGAAGTGTGGCAGCAGCCTATGACGGATAGAGAGACGATGGAAAAAGGTGCGGGACGGGAGAGCTTTCTGGATATTCTGCGCATTGCCGCTACCTGTGCCGTGGTGCTTCTGCACACGGTCACGGGGGTGCGCGATACGGCTGACATGAGTCTGTATCCACTGGAGGAGAAGGTGTTTCTGGCGATCCTGGATCTTGTCACCTGGTGCGTTCCTGTTTTTTTGATGATATCGGGATATCTTTTTTTGCGGCCCGATCGAAAGCTTTCCTATAAGAAGATGCTGGGGAAATACTGCAGGAGGATCCTGTTTGCCCTGTTTTTATTTGGCGTGCCCTACGCATGTCTGGAGCTGATCGCCACAGAGGGGGGCTTTCGCGCGGCTATGATCCCTCGGGCGTTTTTCATGGTGTGCGCCGGAGAAAGCTGGTCGCACCTGTGGTATCTCTACCTGATTTTGGCGCTCTATCTGGTGACGCCTCCGCTGAAATACCTGCTGGAGAGATGCCCCGGGTGGCTTTTCTATTCGGTGCTGGCGGTGTTTGCGGTGTGCGGAAGCCTTGTCCCCTTTGCGGAGAAGCTGGCCAACACCTACTATCCCCTGGCCCTTCCGGACAGCGGGATCTATCTCTTTTATTATCTGTGCGGCTACGCCTTTGCCAAAGGCGGCAGGTCTGCGGGAAAGCCTCGGCCGGGCGGCCGGAGAGGAAAGCGCTTTTACGCGGTGCTTGCGGCCACGGTCGTTCTTTTGGCGGGCATGGTGCTCAGCCGGCTCTCGGGCGGTTATCCGGTGCAGATGGCGTACAATTATCCGTTTACGGTGCTGCTCACCCTGGCGCTTTTTTACCTGGCGAGGGAACTTATGTCCGGCGCGGATGCACAAAAAGGCGACGCGGGGGGATCCCGCGCCGATGTGAGGAGACGGCTTGGCTCGCTCTGCTTTGCGGTGTATCTGGTGCATCCGATATTCGTCAATATTGCGTACAAGCTCCTGCACGTCACTCCGCTTGACTTTGCGATTGCCTGGTCGCTTCCGCTCTTTTTTGCGGGGATCCTGGGCCTGTCCTTTCTGTTGGCGGCAATGCTTTACCGGATTCCGTGGCTCTCCGGCTATGTGCTGTAAAGCGGCGGTTACTCCCTGCTCCAGCGTCCGGAGGCTCCACAGGGAAGGATCAGGCCGTTTCCGCTCACCGGCAGGCCGATCTCATCCGCTTCCACGCGGCCGCCGTGCGTTTTGACCAGGGCGGCGTTTATCATATAGGAGAGCACTGCGGGCTGGAGTCCCGTGGTGTAAGAGTTGATCAGGAAAAACAGGGCGTCCTCGGAGAGGAGACGGGTGGTAAGCTGCAGAAACGGCCAGAGGCTTTCCTCTATCTTCCAGATCTCCCCCTTGGGGCCCCGCCCGTAAGAGGGAGGATCCATGATGATGCCGTCGTAGCGGTTTCCTCTGCGGATCTCGCGCTCCACGAATTTGGTGCAGTCGTCCACCAGCCAGCGGATGGGGGCGTCCCCCAGGCCGGAGGAAACGGCGTTTTCCTTTGCCCAGGCGACCATCCCCTTAGAGGCGTCCACATGGGTGACGGCAGCCCCCGCCGCGGCTGCGGCCAGAGTGGCGCCGCCCGTGTAGGCAAAGAGATTCAGGATTCTGACAGGTCTGTCGGCGGGGCGCTGTTTTCTCCGGATCCGTTGGGAGAACCATTCCCAGTTGGCCGCCTGCTCGGGAAACAGACCGGTGTGCTTGAAACTGAAGGGCTTCAGGTGAAAGGTCAGGCGTCCCATGTCCCCCAGCTCATATCCAATCGTCCACTCGTCGGGCAGATGAAAAAATTCCCATTCCCCGCCGCCCTTGGCGCTTCGATGGTAGTGCCCGTTTCTCTGCTTCCAGCGGGGGTCGCTCTGTCCAGTGTCCCAGATGACCTGCGGGTCGGGACGTATCAGAAGATAATCGCCCCAGCGCTCCAGCTTTTCTTTGTTTGTCGTATCTATCACTTCATAATCTTTCCAATGATCGGCAATCCACATATTGAAACCTCGCTTCCCCATCCGGCCGGACTCATGTTCTTTTATTATAGGGTATGGGATGGAGAATCGCAAGGGTATAATATTCCTGATAATAACCTCAAAAAACGGACAAAATAAAATACAAAAAGCAAAAATGCAACACTTGTTACTAAAGTGTTGCATTTTTCGTTACACCTAAGATATCGGAAGAAAACCAAAATACTTTATAGGGATTCGGAAAAAATTTGAAAAATTTTTCCGCGCCCCGCGTATTAGATCGGTGTCAAATCTTAATGTTTGCAAATACCTCGTCCTTGTCGTCCTGGTCGATACAGAGATAGCGCCTGGTGATCTGATAGGCGGAATGATTGTAAATATTCATTAACAGCGCCGGAGGCGTGCCCTGCTTCCAGGCGTGATAACCGAAAGTTTTCCTTAGGGAGTGACAGCTGATGTCGGCGGGAAGTCCGGCGTATATGGCGGCCTCTTTCACCAGCCGGTAGGCCTGGTAGCGGCTTAAGGGCCTTGCCTTCTGCCTCTGGCTGATAAAGAGCCAGTCCTGCGGTTTCCTGCCGTCGGGCTGAATACAGGCGCTCACGGCTCTGCGCACCTCCCCGTTGATATAAATCCGGTTATATTTTCCCGTCTTCCCCTCTCGAATGACGATATGCGATCGAAAATCCCCCTTTTCATAATTGTACAGATCCCCGCATCTTAAAGATAACAGATCCGAGATCCGAAGCGCAGAATTGAGCCCCAGCGTGATCAACATATTGTTTCTGGGATGTGGTTTCACAGTGCGATAGTAATTCTTAAATAACTGCAGCTGCTCCATGCTGCGGATAGGTTGTGTTGTTCCCATACTCCATGCCTCCTTCTTCTTATGCAACACTTTAGTAACAACGGTTGCATTATAAATCAAAAGCACTGACAGGGAATGTCAGAGAGACAGCAGGGAGGTTGCGCATGTTACGATTGACGGTAAGCACAAAGGAATATCTGATGATCAATGACAACATCAAAATTGTTTTTTTGGGGGGAACCCAGAACCACCTAAGGATCATGGTGGACGCCCCCAGGGAGGTGGACATCGTAAGGAGCACCGTATTGGAAAACCGAACGACGGATCCCGAAAAGCGGGAGAAGCTGCCTGAGTTTTACGCGGAGCCGGACACTCCCCGCAGGTATACCAAAAGAAAAAGCAACATTGTCATTACCCGCGGAAACGCCAAGCCGTGTTAAAAAAACGGTAATAACCGGAGAGGAAGCTGTGCTGCCTGGGCCCGGCAAGACGGCGGAATTTCCGGTCATTATAGATACTATTCACTATGCAGCTGACGCAAAGGGAATTGCGCAGTAATACAAGGAGGTAATTTTATGGTAGTACAACACAATCTCACAGCAATGAACTCCAACAGAATGTTGGGACTGACGGCATCTTCTCTGGCAAAGTCCACGGAGAAGCTCTCTTCCGGTTACAAGATCAACCGCGCGGCTGACGATGCGGCAGGTCTGGCTATTTCCGAGAAGATGAGAAAGCAGATCAGAGGTCTG
>CANRLX010000081.1 GCA_947631615.1 uncultured Acetatifactor sp. | reverse complement strand
AATTTGACAAAAAAATGAAGCCAATAAAGGCTTTGTAAGGTTTTTTATGTGGTTAAGCTGTCAAACTCCCGTGAAGGCATAACCTTGTGCGAGCGCATACCCCCTGGGTGACGCACATCTCTGTGTGAGCGCATAACCCACTGGGTGGACGCATACCCGTTTGGGAGACTTCGGGAAATTTTCCGGAAAAATTTCCCCGGGGCACTTGTTTTTCCAAAAGCCAGGTGGTATACTTATCTTAATCATAGGGATAATATGCCAATTTGGGTTTTGAATGTCTGGTTCTAAACGCCGAGACAAGGAGGTCTCGGGGAATTGGCATCGGCACAGTCAAAGGAGTGATGTTTATGAGTATCAGCTATAACGCAGGTTTACATGACGACTATTCTTATTTGTTTCAGGGGATTTCCGGCAACGGCGGATCCAACCTGAACTGGCTTTCCGATTATTCCTCCATCAAAAACGGCAGTTACGGCCGGCTGATGAAGAGCTATTTTGGCAGTATGGAAAGCTCGGAGACTACGGCATCCGGCAGAAGAAGCCGCACGAGCAATGTCCTTGACCAGATCCTGGAGGAGAAGAGGCACCCGAAGGTTTCCAAGGAGACCCAGGAGTCAAACTCCAAGCTGACGTCGGGGATCTCCAGCTTGTCAGGCGCGGTTTCCACGCTGCAGAACGAGAACACCTATACCACCACGGAAGACGGAAAGAGTCCGGCGGACAAGGTGGTTTCCGCGGTGAAGGATTATGTGTCCCAGTATAATAACGTTGTCAGTGCGGCAAAGGGCTCCACGCTGACGAGCAAAACGTCGCATGTGGCTGCTATGATGAGAAGCACGGCGTCCAACACGGAGCTGCTTGCGGACATCGGCGTTACGGTCAATCGGGACGGAACCCTTCTGTTGGATGAGAATAAGCTGAAGGCAACGGATATTTCCAAGGTGCAGGAGCTGTTTTCCAAGGAGAATGTTACCAGCTACGGCTCCACGGTGAAATCCCGTCTCGGGTTTGCCAGCGTTTCCTCCGGTTCGGTGAGCGGCACCAAGAAAAAGGACGATGCAGCGCAGGAGGAGAAGGAAAACTATTCCGGTGCGGCGGCTCTCGAGAAGGATATCGAGAAGCTCACGTCCGAGTCCCTGTTTGAAAAAATCAAGGGCGAGGACGAGACGGAGAAGTATGACGTGGACAGCATTTTTGCCGCAGCCAAAAGCTTTGTGGGCAATTATAACCGTATGCTCGATTCCGCCGGTTCCAGCTACAATTCCGGCGTGACGGCGAACCTGGCAAGGGTCATGGAAAAGACGGCGAAGGAAAAGGATGCCCTCGCACAGTTTGGCATAAACGTTGACAAAAAGGGCAGGCTGAGCATCGACGAGGACGCGTTTAAGAAATCGGATATGTCCAAGGTACAGAAATTCTTTGACGATTACGGTTCCTCAATCGGCTGGAATGTCTCCCTCGTGGATTACTATATGACCACGCAGGCGGACGCTGCCAACGGGTATACCGCAGCCGGAACCTACAACGCGCAGGAAGGCTTCCGCTACGATGTGGAGATATAGCTCTCCGGCAGTGGCAGACGGCGATCATAAAAGAAAAAGTGGAGCGGGAGATGGAAACATTTCCCGCTCTTTTGTTGTAGTATATGCCGCCGTGATATAACGGTTGAAATTAAAGATAAGGACGCAAAAATAACCGCCACGAGTCTCTGATATGCTCCTTGTCAAGTAGACAGGCAAAATATCTAAAATTTAGAGTGGTAGATGCCCTACATTTCAATTTGATAACATAAAGGGCTGGAAGCGCTAGTAGAGTAGTGAGAAATTATGTTTCTGCTTTAGAGTATATATATTCTTCAAAATATTGCAATGTAGAAAAACTACAATATTCTACATTATGTTTTTCTGATATATTTCCTTTAGCTTTTTTATAATTTTCAATACATTTTTCCATTTTTTCTTTAACACGCCGTTCTTTGCCTAATAAATGTTTATGTTCTTTTTCCCGTATAAATACTTTTTCATCAGATATATATTTATCGTCTAATATTACAACCGCCTTTGTAAAGTCTAATCCATGTCTAGCCTTTTTATCCGTCCATAATACATCATTGTTGTGAGATATGTCTGAGCGCAAAGGAATTGCAAATTTTAGACCATTAACATCTGTAACAGCTTGTGTATAAGGTCTGTTTTTCTTTGCCATCATTTCTGTATATTTTTCCGGCGGGTAATCTTCAAAAAATTTATCTGAAAGGTGTTTAAATACCATGTTATCCTCCGTATAATAAAATACTCCTACTACATCAGAGTAGGAGTATAAGATATTATCTTCTCGTTGAGTTTTTTTTAGTTTACCCTGCTCGTAACTCTACGAACCAGTCTTCCATTTGGATATTTTTTTAATTAACGTTTCGCTATCCTGCGACAACATCTTCTTACGAAGAAATTGAGAAGATAAAGAAAACACATTGTTTTCTTATATTCTATTATACACAATTTTACTGGTTTGTAAACCAAGAACATACTTTCGATTTTTGGGATTTAGAAAAAGATGACGTAGTTGGCGTCTTTGGTTTTAAAAATCTTCACATTTCTTCCAGTTCGCCTTTTTCCAAACTTTAGAGTCTTTTTCGTAAATAATTTCAATACGTTCTACTTCGTTTAAGTTTATAACAACAGAAGAACATAACCCATCGGCTTTATACGACCAATATAGGCAAAACACCATGCAGAACATTTGTTCCTATATTGCGATATCAGAAATTCCGAAAATTTAAATGGTTACGGAAACATTTCCCGCTCTTTTTGGCGGCACCCCGCCCTTAAGCCGACAGATAAGTCCGCATACTCCGCAGAGCCTTCTTCTCCAGCCTGGAAACCTGGGCCTGTGAGATGCCGATGAGGTCGGCGACCTCCATCTGGGTCTTGCCCTCGAAAAAGCGGAGGGAGATGATCTCATGCTCGCGCTCGTTCAGCCGTTTCATCGCTTCGCTGAGGGAGAGGTGCTCCACCCAGTTTTCCTCCTTGTTTTTTTTGTCGCTGATCTGGTCCATCACATAGAGCGTGTCGCCGCCGTCTGTGAAGATGGGCTCGTAGAGGCTCATGGGGTTCTGGATGGCGTCCATAGCATAGACGATGTCCTCCTTGGAAATGCCGATCTCGCTTGCGATCTCCTCGATCGAGGGCTCCTTCAGGTTCCGGCGGGTCAGGGCGTCCCTGGCGTAGATCGCCTTGTAGGCGGTGTCCTTCAGAGAGCGGGAGACGCGGATACTGTTGTTGTCCCGTAAAAATCGCCTGATCTCGCCAATGATCATGGGTACCGCATAAGTGGAGAACTTCACATTGAGCGATGGGTCGAAGTTATCTATGGCCTTGATCAGACCGATACAGCCGATCTGAAAGAGGTCGTCCACATTCTCATTGCTGGAGGAGAAACGCTTGATGACGCTGAGCACGAGCCGCAGATTCCCTTCGATGTATTCCTCCCGGGCGTCCCTGTCACCCTCCTCGATGCGCCGAAAGAGCGCCTCCTTTTCCTCCGCCTTCAAAAGAGGGAGCTTGGATGTGTTTACGCCGCAGATCTCTACCTTGCCCAGTGCCATTTTGATGCCTCCGTATTCATTCATTTTCTGTACTGGTAGTATGCTCTTTTGCGTGTCAGGATATACTCGGGGCGCATATAATAATGACAAAGGAAATAGCTGCCACGGCTGGGAAAAAGGGAGAAACATGTTATTTTCGGAATTGAAATGCAAGGACGTGATCAATATCAGGGACTGCAAAAAGCTGGGGAACGTCTGCGATGTGGAATTTGACGAGTGCAGCGGCTGCATCTGCAAGATCATTATTTCCGGCGGCAGCAGAGTGCTGAGTTTTCTCCGCTGCGATCCGGATATCGTGATCCCCTACAAGGACATTCGCCAGATCGGTCCGGATATCATTCTGGTTGACATAAAATGTTGAAAAAGCTATAATGAAATAAATAACAGTATTTATTAAAAGTAAAGAGAGGTACCAGGCTATGAAGTGTCCTTTTTGCAGTCATGAAAATACCAGAGTGATCGATTCAAGACCTGCGGAGGATAACAATTCCATCCGGCGCAGGCGTGTGTGTGACGAGTGCGGGAAGCGTTTTACCACCTATGAGAAGGTGGAGACCATCCCTCTGATTATCATAAAGAAGGACAACAACAGAGAGACCTATGACCGCGTTAAGATCGAGGCCGGCGTGCTTCGGGCGTGTCATAAGCGGCCGGTCAGCGCGGCCCAGATCACGCAGCTGGTGGATGAGGTGGAGAACGAGATCACGAATATGGAGGAGAAGGAGATCCCCAGCCAGGTGGTCGGCGAGCTGGTCATGAACAAGCTGAAAGGTCTGGACGCGGTGGCTTACGTGCGCTTTGCGTCCGTATACAGGGAGTTTAAGGACATCAACACCTTTATGGAGGAGCTCAAGAACGTGCTGCAGTAGGTTCAGCGTGACCGGCGGACGAAGCAAAACAGGCAGATGAGATAGAGGATGCTCAAGAGGATCTGGCTGCACAGGATCCCCCAGAGGTAGCCGGTGATGCCGAAGACCGGAACGGCGAGGAAGATAAACAAAAGCCGCACCAGCAGGCTGACCACATTCATCAAAAAAATCCGGCCTGCCATGCCGAGTCCCTGGAGGATGCTGGACAGGGTGGTGTCGAGATACAAAAAGGGGCACAGAAAGCTCAGACCGCGGATAAAATGGCCCGCCAGGGCACTTCCGAAGATGGTGCGTCCGGCCCAGCCGCCCAGGAGGGCGAAGATCCCCATACATACGAACCCCAGTAAAAAGCAGTATTTGACGGTGCGGGAAGCGGCGTCCTTTACTGCTTTCATATTTCCCACGGCATAATTTTCCGAGATCAGGGGGAGCAGCAGCACGGATACGGAGCCGGTGATGGCGTTGGGAAAGAAGATGAAGGGCATTGCCATACCGGTCAGCACCCCGTAGACGCTCAGCGCGGTGGCGGTATCGTACCCGTAAGCTTTCAGGCAGGCCGGAATGGACACGGACTCCACGCTCTGCAGAAGGTTCAGCACGATTCGGTTGGCGGTGAGCGGCAGAGCCATTCCCAGGATGCTTCGGTAGATCAGGAGCGTGGTTTCGCTTGGAACGCCCAGCGGGACGCGGGAGAGCGCATGAGAGTGTGCGTTTGCAGCCATACTGAAATAGAGGGCCGCCAGGGTGATCAGCATGGAGACAAACTCGCCCGCGACCAGGCCGAACACGGCCACGTTGATGGAAGGGCGCCCGCCCAGGGAGAGCGCCCGGGAGGCGAGCAGATACACACAGGCCACCCGGGTGATCTGTTCGATCAGCTGGGCGGCAGCCGGCACGGAGGTTTGTTTTCTGCCGTAGAAATAGCCGTTGATGCAGGAATGGACGGCGCTCATGGGCACGGAGAAGGAAAGGATCCGCAGCATGGAGGCAGTGCGGGCCTCCAAAAGCAGATGTACGGCGATAACATCGGACAGAAGGTAGATGGCCGCGCAGCAGAAGAGGGACAGCGGCAGGCAGATGGTCAGCCCCACGAACACCGGCCGAAAGGAGGGCTGCTTCTCCCTGGCGGTGTGTTCCGCCACAAATTTCGAGATGGCGGTCTGGTATCCGGCGGCCGTCAGCGAGAAGGAGAGCGCGAGCACCGGATTGACCAGCTGATAGATGCCCATGCCCTCCTCGCCGAACAGACGGGAGAGATAGATGCGGTAGAAGAAACCGATAATGCGTGTGATAAAGCCTGTCAGCGTCAGAACGGCCGTGCCGACGATCAGGGGATGGAGCTTTCTTTTTTTCATAGGGAACCTGGCCGATACTTTTTCTCTATATATATTCCCCGGGGAAGGTTGACAGAACATCGATTCGGTGTTATATTATTTCTGTACAATTCCTAGTGGGGTAGTAGACTTTTGGCGGAAAAGAGGTAACAAAATGATATATTTGGACAATGCGGCAACCACGAAGACGGCTCCGGAGGTGGTGGATGCAATGCTCCCCTACTTTTCGGAGTATTATGGAAACGCCAGCACCATCTATGGCCTGGGCTCCGAGAGCAAGAAGGCGATCACAAACGCCCGGGAGATCATCGCGGGGAGCCTGGGCGCCAAGCCGGAGGAGATCTACTTTACGGCGGGCGGATCCGAGTCGGACAACTGGGCGCTGAAGGCGACCGCGGAGGCATACGCCTCCAAGGGAAAGCATATCATTACCACAAAGATAGAGCATCACGCCGTGCTTCACACCTGCGAGTACCTGGAGAAGCAGGGGTACGAGGTCACTTATCTGAACGTGGACAGGGACGGTGTGATCGATCTGGAGGAGCTAAAGAGCGCCATTCGTCCGGATACGATATTGATCAGCATTATGTTTGCCAACAATGAGATCGGCACCATCGAGCCGGTGCGGGAGATCGGGGAGATCGCCAGAGAGAGGGGCGTGCTGTTTCACACGGATGCGGTGCAGGCGTTCGGCCAGACGCCCATCAACGTGGATGAGCTCCACATCGATATGCTCAGCGCCAGCGGTCATAAGCTGAACGGTCCCAAGGGCATAGGATTTCTCTACATCCGGACCGGAGTTAAGATCCGCTCCTTCGTGCACGGAGGGGCGCAGGAGAGAAGCAGGAGGGCCGGAACGGAGAATGTCCCCGGTATCGTGGGGCTGGGCGCCGCCGTGGAGCGGGCCGTCTCCACCATGGGGCCCCGAACCCAAAAGGAGCGGGATCTGCGCGACTACCTGATCGGCCGGGTGGAGCGGGAGATCCCCTACTGCTGGCTGAACGGCCACCGCGAGAAACGGCTTCCCAACAATGCCAATTTCTCTTTCCTCTACATTGAGGGAGAGTCCATGCTGATCATGCTGGACATGAAGGGGATCTGCGCTTCCAGCGGTTCCGCCTGTACCTCCGGCTCGCTGGATCCCTCCCACGTGCTTTTGGCCATCGGCCTGAAGCATGAGGAGGCGCACGGCTCCCTGCGGCTCACCCTCTCCGAGGAGACCACCAGGGAGGAGCTGGACTTTGTGGTGGAGGAGCTGAAAAAAATCGTGGAGAGACTTCGCCAGATGTCGCCTCTCTACGAGGATTTTCTGAAAAATCAAAAGGCGGACGGCTGATAATAACAACTGATATTTCATAAGTATATAACGCATGTTATTATAAAGGATGGGAGTGGATAAGGCTATGTACAGTGAGAAAGTGATGGATCATTTTCAAAACCCCAGGAATGTGGGTGAGATCGAGGACGCAAGCGGCGTCGGCACTGTGGGAAACGCCAAGTGCGGCGACATCATGAGAATGTACCTGGACATTGATGAAAACGGCGTCATACAAGAGGCCAAGTTTAAGACCTTCGGCTGCGGGGCCGCAGTCGCCACCAGCTCTATGGCGACCGAACTCGTGAAGGGCAAGACGATAGAGGAGGCGCTGAAGGTGACCAACAAGGCGGTCATGGAGGCCCTGGACGGACTTCCCCCCGTGAAGGTGCACTGCTCCCTGTTGGCCGAGGAGGCGATCCACGCCGCGCTGTGGGACTACGCGGAGAAGAATCATATCAAGATCGAAGGGCTGAAGAAGCCCAAGAACGATATCAGCGAAGAGGGCGAAGAGGAAGTCTATTGACTCTATTGACACAGTAAGACAAAGTAAGACGTAGTAAGATGTAGTAAGATATAGTGAGACAAGAGGCGCCAACCTGTGCGGCCGTGCGGGTTGGCGCTTGTCGTGCGGAGGAGGGCAATGAAAAGGAAGGTTGTGGTAGGCATGTCGGGGGGAGTGGATTCCTCCGTGGCCGCGTATCTTTTGAAGGAACAGGGCTATGAGGTCATCGGCGTCACGATGCAGATCTGGCAGGACGAGTCTCGGGAGAGCAGACAGGAAAACGGCGGGTGCTGCGGGCTTTCCGCGGTGGAGGATGCCAGGCGTGTGGCGGAGCATCTGGGCATCCCCTATTATGTGATGAATTTTAGGCAGGAGTTTCAGCGCAGCGTGATCGATTATTTCGTGGAGGAGTATTTGCGGGGCCGCACGCCCAACCCCTGTATCGCCTGCAACCGTTATGTAAAATGGGAGAGCCTGCTGAAAAGAAGCCTCTCCATCGGGGCGGACTATATCGCCACAGGGCATTACGCCAGGATCGACCGCCTGGAAAACGGGAGGTTTGCGGTCCGCAGATCCGTGACCGCGGCCAAGGATCAGACCTACGCCCTCTACAGCCTGACCCAGGAGCAGCTCTCCCGCACGCTGATGCCGGTGGGAGATTATTATAAGGAAGAGATCCGCAGGATCGCCCGGGAGGCCGGACTTCCCGTGGCGCAGAAGCCGGACAGCCAGGAGATCTGTTTTGTGCCCGACAACGACTACGCCGCCTTTATCGACAGGGAGGCGAAAGGACGTGTGCCGGGCCCGGGGAATTTTGTGGACGCCGAGGGGCGGGTGCTGGGAAGGCATAAGGGGATCACCCACTACACCGTGGGGCAGCGAAAGGGGCTCGGGATCGCTATGGGACGCCGCGTCTTTGTGACCCGCATCTGTCCGGACACCAACGAGGTGGTCCTGGGGGAGGACGGGGAGGTGTTTACGGATACGGTGGTCTGCGACAGGGTCAACTATATGGCGGTGCCGGAGCTTGAAAAGCCCATGAGAGTGCTGGCCAGGATCCGCTATAACCACGGCGGCGAGTACGGCGTGATCGAGAGGCAGGAGGACGGCAGAGTGCGGTGCCGGTTTGAAAGAAAGGTGCGCGCGTCCACCCCGGGGCAGGCGATCGTATTTTATCGGGGAGAGCATGTCCTGGGGGGCGGAACGATCCTGTGAGGCCGGGGTCGTCACGAAGGGGGTGCCCCGCGCATATAATGATGGGAGACCAAAAAGATTTCCGGATAGGAAATAAGAGAGGAACTATGGAGTATCTGTTTCCGGGAAATGGAAACCTACTGTCGAGAGGAAGCCGGTTTGCTTCCGTAACAGGCATCATCGTGGATATGGTGCCCACGAGGACAAACCGGCAGGTGAACGGCTGCACGATCTATGTCACCCTAGAGGGCGAGGACGGAAGCACCGTGAATTTTATCTTAAGCCCCTCCACCTATGTGGTGGATTTTATCACGCTTTCCGTCGGAATGGAAGCGATCTTCTGGTATCGGACAGATGTGCCCATGCCCCTGATCTATCCTCCTCAGTACAATGCCGCGGTGGCGGCCAGGGCGCAGGAGGGACGCCTGATCGACGTGGATCACTACAACGCCTCCCTGGTGAACGAGGCGCGGACGCTCCAGCTGAACATTGACGGTTCCGTCGAGCTGAGGACGACCAACAACCAGTACTACCAGGCGAGTCCGGCGAATCAGGATCTGGTGGTGATCTACGATACCTCCACCAGGAGCATCCCCGCCCAGACCACGCCCAGTCAGGTCGTGGTGCTCTGCAGCCGAAGCTAGTCCGCGCAGACGGGGGGCCCTTTAAAGCCTGTGGTATTCCGGCAGCCGTTTTTCAAAGACGGTGTAATACCGGAAGCCGCAGGCTTTCAGCATCTCACAGGCGCGGTCGAAGGAGCCTGCCACGCAGTCGGGGGTGTGGGCGTCCGAGCCCACGGTGATGATCTCGCCGCCCAGCTCCCGATAGCGTTTCAGCACGCCCGTACAGGGATGCAGGGCGCGCAGCCCCTTTGCCGCGCCGGAGGTGTTCAGCTCGATCCCCTTTCCCTTCTCGATCAAGGTCTCCAGGATCGGATCCAGAAGATCGCGGTACTTTTCATAGGAGTAGTCCCTGTCCCGGGACGCGCCGTAGCGCACCACATAGTCCAGGTGCCCGTACACGTCATAATTGGAAAACTTTTTCACGTTTTCCAGAATAGAGGCAAAATACTCTCGGTACGCCTCCTCGTCCGTGCGTCCCTCAAAGAAGGCCGGAAAGTAGGGATCGCGGCCGTTGCACAGGTGGGAGGAGCCTATGATAAAATCAAAGTCATAGGATTTGGCGTACACCGCGTTTTTCCGCATCAGCTGCGGCTGCAGCCCAAGCTCCACGCCGAACAGGATGCGGATGCGGTCCGCGTACTTCTCTTTCATCTGTATCAGCTCATAGAGGTAGGAATCCGTGTTTAACACAAAGATATCGCCGGACTCCTCCGGGGAATCCGGATAGTCGAAATCGTTGTGCTCCGTAAAGCACATGGTGTTAAGCCCAAGCGCGATCCCCCTTTGGATCATTTCCTCCATAGGAGCGTGGGAATCTCCGGAGTGGGATGTGTGAAGATGACAATCTGCCGTAACAGCCATAGCGTCCTCCTTGCGTCTGTGTTGTAAGATACCTGCGTTGTAAGATACTAAGATACCTGTGTTGTAAGCTACAATAAAATATAATAAATTATTTTATCACACCTGCGGGCCCTTGAACAATCCCCCAAAGCGCTTTTTCTAAAACCAAAACCGCTTTTTCTAAGACCGAAACTGCTTTTTCTAAAATCGAAACCGCTTTTTCTAAGACCGAAACGGCTTTTGCCAAAACCAAAACTGCTTTTGCCAAAAAACAGGCGCTTTTGTAAAGTCCACCAAAAACCCGTGGAAAAACCAGGAAAAAATAAACAAACTGTAAAATTTCACCTTAAATGCCAAATATTTTTCATTTACATCTTGAATTATCGGAATGAATTAGGTAAAATATCCTTGCTGATAAAATTTTGACAATCAGACGGACTCCTTTTGTGCCGCTCTGATTAACATTACTTGGTAATGGTCAAAATAAGATAAAATTATATATTTTAGGAGGAAACTAAAATGGCAGTAAGAGTAGCAATCAACGGTTTCGGTCGTATCGGCCGTCTGGCATTCAGACAGATGTTTGACGCAGAGGGGTACGATGTGGTGGCGATCAATGATCTGACCAGCCCTTCCATGCTGGCACATCTGTTAAAGTATGACTCCTCTCAGGGCAAGTACAAGTATGCGGATTCCGTAGTGGCCGGCGAGGACAACATCACCGTGAACGGCAAGACCATCACGATCTACAAGGAGGCAGACGCTTCCAAGCTTCCCTGGGGAGAGCTGAAGGTGGACGTGGTTTTGGAGTGTACCGGTTTCTATACCTCCAAGGACAAGGCATCCGCACACATCACCGCAGGCGCGCGCAAGGTTGTGATCTCTGCTCCCGCAGGCAACGACCTTCCCACCATCGTGTACAATGTGAACCACAACACCTTGAAGCCTGACGACACCGTGATCTCCGCGGCATCCTGCACCACCAACTGCCTGGCTCCTATGGCGAAGGCTCTGAACGACTGCAGACCTATCATGAGCGGTATCATGACCACCGTACATGCTTACACCGGCGACCAGATGATCCTGGACGGCCCTCAGAGAAAGGGCGATCTGAGAAGAAGCCGCGCAGGTGCCTGCAATATTGTTCCCAACTCCACCGGCGCCGCAAAGGCGATCGGCCTGGTAATTCCGGAGCTGAACGGCAAGCTGATCGGTTCCGCACAGCGTGTTCCCACCCCCACCGGCTCCACCACGATCCTGATCGCGGTTGTGAAGGGCGCAGTGACCAAGGACGAGATCAACGCTGCTATGAAGGCGGCATCCAACGAGTCCTTTGCATACAATACGGATGAGATCGTATCCTCCGATATCGTCGGAAGTACCTACGGCTCCATCTTCGATGCTACCCAGACCATGGTTGCTCCCATGGAGGACGGCAACACGCAGGTACAGGTAGTTTCCTGGTACGACAATGAGAACAGCTACACCTCTCAGATGGTCCGCACCATCAAGTACTTCAGCGAGCTTGGCTGATCGCTGCCCGCTGAGCAGAACGTTTTTTGAATCACCTTAGGACGCAAGGGTCCGGTCAGTTGGACCGGACCCTTTTTTCTTTTGGCATTTGTTCACTATCATCATTATCATAGGAAATGCCGTCACGGAGGCGGCGGAAAAGAGGAAGAGATGAGTTTAAACAAGAAATCGGTTGACGATATCAACGCAAAGGGAAAGAGGGTGCTGGTGAGATGCGACTTTAACGTTCCCTTAAAGAACGGCGTGATCACGGACGAGACCCGTATCGTGGCGGCGCTTCCCACCATCCAGAAGCTGATCGACGACGGTGGAAAGGTTATCCTCTGCTCCCATCTGGGCAAGGTAAAGAACGGCCCCAACGAGGGCGAGTCCCTGGCGCCGGTGGCGAAGAGACTGTCCGAGAAGCTCGGCAAGGAGGTGGTATTTGTCTCCGACTACAACGTGACCGGCGAGGCTGCGACCAAGGCGGTCGAGGAGATGAAGGAGGGCGATGTGGTCCTGCTGCAGAACACCCGTTTCCGCGGCGCGGAGGAGACCAAGAACGGGGAGCAGTTCAGCCAGGAGCTTGCGGATCTGGCGGATCTGTATGTGTGCGACGCGTTCGGTTCCTCCCACAGAGCACATGCTTCCGTGGCAGGCGTCACCAAGTGCATTACCGCAAAGGGCGGTGAGAACGTGGTCGGCTATCTGATGCAGAAGGAGATCAACTTCCTCGGAAACGCCGTGGAGAACCCCGTGAGACCCTTTGTGGCCATCCTTGGCGGTGCGAAGGTTGCCGACAAGCTGAATGTGATCTCCAATTTGCTGGAGAAGTGCGACACCTTGATTATCGGCGGCGGTATGGCATACACCTTCCTGAAGGCACAGGGCATGGAGGTAGGCAACTCCCTGGTGGACGATGAGAAGATCGGCTACTGCAAGGAGATGATGGACAAGGCGCAGAAGCTTGGCAAGAAGCTCCTGCTTCCCATCGATACCACCATCGCAAAGAGCTTTCCGGATCCCATTGACGGGCCGGTGGAGATCTCCTATGTGGACTCCGACAAGATCCCCGCGGACATGGAAGGGCTTGATATCGGCCCCAAGACGCAGGAGCTGTTTGCCGACGCGGTGAAGAATGCCAAGACCGTTGTCTGGAACGGGCCTATGGGCGTGTTTGAGAATCCCACCCTGGCAGCCGGCACGATCGCGGTGGCCAAGGCATTGGCGGAGACCGACGCAACTACCATTATCGGCGGCGGCGATTCCGCGGCGGCGGTAAATCAGTTGGGCTTCGGCGACAAGATGAGCCACATCTCCACCGGCGGCGGCGCTTCCCTGGAGTTTTTGGAGGGCAAGGAGCTTCCCGGTGTAGCGGCGGCTGACGACAAATAAGGAGGGGTTTTACCATGGCAAGAAAGAAACTGATTGCAGGAAACTGGAAGATGAATATGACTCCCAGCCAGGCTGTGGAGCTGATCAATACCTTAAAGCCTCTGGTGGCAAACGACGCGGTGGACGTGCTTCTGTGCGTGCCGGCCATCGACATCATTCCCGCTGTGGAGGCGGCCAAGGGCTCCAATATCCAGATCGGTGCGGAGAATATGTATTTTGAGGAGAAGGGCGCCTTCACCGGAGAGATCTCTCCCGCTATGCTCACCGATGCCGGCGTAAAGTATGTGATTATCGGCCACTCCGAGAGGAGACAGTACTTTGCGGAGACCGATGAGACCGTCAACAAAAAGGTCCTGAAGGCCTTTGAGCACGGCATCACCCCCATCGTCTGCTGCGGCGAGTCCCTGACCCAGAGAGAGCAGGGAGTGACCATCGACTTCATCCGCCAGCAGATCAAGATCGCTTTCCTGAATGTGACTGCGGCGCAGGCTGCGTCCGCTGTGATCGCATACGAGCCCATCTGGGCCATCGGCACCGGCAAGGTGGCTACCACCGAGCAGGCCCAGGAGGTCTGCAAGGCGATCCGCGACTGTATCGCTGAGATCTACGACGATGCCACCGCGGCAGCCATCCGCATCCAGTACGGCGGATCCGTGTCCGCGGCGAGCGCGCCGGAGCTGTTTGCGCAGGCCGACATCGACGGCGGCCTGGTGGGCGGCGCTTCCCTGAAGGAAGAGTTTGGAAAGATCGTCTGCTACCAGTAAGCTGTGGAAAAAGGCAAAAACGGCTGATAAGACTCCTGCAGGAGTCATAAGAGAGGAGTCCCGCCATTTGACAGGCGGGGCTTCTTTTTTCGCTTTCCAGTGCGCTCCAAGACGCAATTTTTGGTTGGAGTAAAGATATTGTCAGTTGATAAAAAATAAATAAAAAGAGTATTGGTTCCTTGAGGTATAATGATTTTAA
>CANRLX010000080.1 GCA_947631615.1 uncultured Acetatifactor sp. | reverse complement strand
TCCGGCACCACAATGGCTCTCCGCAGGATCTTTTCCGCAAAGGGGCCTACGCCGGGAATCTGTGTCAGTCCGCCCGACAGAGCCAGCTGTTCGGGCGCCGCTTTGCCCAAAAGCGTTCTGGCCTGCGCCAGGATCTGCGCGACGACCGCATGCACGATCGCCGTGCTGTCCGCCCCCGCGGCGATCAGCTCCACGATCTCTGTCTGGGCAAACACCGCGCACACCGAGCTCAGCTGCAGCGCGGGCCACTCGCACCCCCTCAGATCAAGCCCTTCAAAATCCATTTCCAGCAGGCGCAGCACGTTCCCCAGGAACAGACCGCTGCCCGCGGCGCATCGGTCATTGACGAAAAACGTCTGCAGTTTCCCGTTTTTCTGACAGATGAGCTTTGTATCCTGCCCGCCGATGTCCAATATGCCGTCGGCCTCCGGGCATTGTCTGCCTGCGCCGGCTGCGAGTGCCGTCAACTCCGTGACGGTCCGGTCATGGGCGATGTTCTTCCGACCGTAGCCGCAGGTCATAACAGGGCAGTCTCCATATGCCGCCCGCAGCGCCGGGAGCTTCGCCGCGAAGTACTCTCTCTGACGCACCGGCGTCCGTTCCGCATACACCTCCATCCGCCCCGTGTCGTCCAGGACGCAATATTTCGTGTAAGTGGAACCCACATCGACGCCGATCCGTCTCATAGGTTCTCCAGCAGGATGTCCATCTGCCGCCTTGCCTTGCCAAGGTCCAGAAACGTCCTGTCGATCATGTCGATCTCCAGCTCTGCCTGGGGGATCGCGATATTCCTGGCGGAAACAAAATCGCACTTACAGCTCTTGTTGTGCAGCGTCACGGCTCCGACAGCCCCGGAACGGAGGATATCCCCACCCAGACGGGCGTCCTTCGTGGTCTGAGACAGATTCAGGAACGTATAGTTATATGCGGAGAAGAGCTGCTCCAACGCTGTGTCTCCGGTATAGTCCAGACTCCACCAGGAAATATAGTTGGAGCCGCAGACGCGGCAGCCCTCCAGCAGCTCCGGCAGATACCGTGCCTCGTGGTACCAAAGAGGATATCCCAGCCAATACAGGCCTGGCTTGTTCCCGTCAGCCGGCGGAAGCTGGGAGAATTCCCCCGCCATCGCCTCATAGAGCTGTGCCGTCTCCGGCTTACAGCGGGCGGTGATGAGAAAGGATATCCCGTCAAACAGGAGCGTCGGCTCGATCTGCCGCACTGTCAGAAGCTTGCGCACCCGCTCCCATGCTGCCACACTGGCGCGGCTGTTCGATATCAGCTCCGCGAGCCGCCCCGCGTCCAGCCGGTTCCCGCTCAGCCGCTCCATCTGTCCGATCAGCTTCTCATGCTGGGCCGCAACATAGTCATAGGCCGTCTGCCAGTCCGCCTCTTCCCCCGGATAGTCCAACACGATCAGAGGCACACCGTACCGCTCCGCCAAAATGTTCCACCAATTGGGCAGTGTATCGCACTGATTGTTGGTGGCAATGAGAACATCCGGCCTCGGCGGTATGCCCCGGGGCGCGCTCTCCAGCGCAAGACTCCCCTCGATGCAGCAGGCATAGGAGCAGCAGTCCCGGCATAGCTCCGTCCGCTCGCTCTCCTCCAGCAGCGCCTGCTCCTTTCCGCTGGCCGCGATCACGGCGGCGTAGCTCTCAGGATAGACGTACTGTATGTCCAGCGCCTCCAGGATCTCCACCGGCGTGAACGCCGTCACCCACGCAGTCTTCCTTCCGGGCGGCCTGCCTTTGGCGTACTTTGAGAAATCCCGATAATATTCCCGCATCAGCTTTGCCTGAAGCTGAAGTGATGAAAGCCCCATGACAGCCTCCTTACAGAATGTCCGCAAACGTCTCTATGGCCGCTTCAAACCGGCGGCTGTCCGTGGAGTCGGTCAGCGCCAGTCGCAGCGCCGGTATGGACAGCTCATCCAGCATCTTTTTGTACACAGAATAGAGATAATCATATGGCTCGCAGTATTTCTGCGTAACGAATATGACGCCCCTTATCCCCTTGCGCAGGATCTCCTCCCTATCCTCCCGCAGGATCGTCCTGAAGTCGTTTTGGGTGGGCGAGGGACAGTTTTGGAGGATGCTGGCCGCGATGCTCTCGAAGATATCTCCCTGTGCTGTTACCGGCGGGGCGGAAAACAACCGTTTTGACTCCGTCAGCCTATCGCCCGCGACCTTCATGCCGGCGTTTTCGATGAGTGCTGCCATGTCCTCCCCACACAGGGTGGAGCCCACCAGATAGACGGGCTTTCCCCCTGCGCCGCCGGGAAGGTCATCCGGAACAGATTGCTCCCGCAGGGGCTTTTGCAGCAGTTCGTGTAGCATACGGATATAGGCGCTGTACGACAGAGCCGGAAGTGCCTCATACAGGCCCGCGACAGCCCGGTTTCGTCTGTTTACCATCTCTGCCCGCGCTGGGATATCATCCAGCCCCACACCGTAATAGGCCTCCACCGCCCGTCGATACCGCCGGATGCTCTCCGCCAGATAGGACAAAGCCGCCCCATCCCGCCGGGCGGGGACATGGAGCCGATGGACGAACTTCCCGCACCCGTCCAGATAGCTTGCCATCACACGGCTACTGTCACAGCTTCTGGGAAAAACGCAGCCGTCTATCTGTGGATCGTCCAGCACGCGGGAAATGAAATCCGCCGCATACCCGCAGTAGTGGGAGATGCTCTGCCGGCCGCGGTACCGTATGAACCGCGTCGTATCGCAGATCTGCTCCGGGATAAAGCCGGAAAATGACAGTATGTTCATTTACCCTCTCCTGTCTTTGAGCGCTCATTATGCTGTTGCGCAGCAACAGCATACCAAGGGACGTCCCTTGGCACGATGAAATATCCTATTTACGATACAACCTCAGAACTGTGCATAGAGGGACTCCTGTCCGGCGATGTTAAGGGAGAAAAACACCACCAGCACAATGGCATAATACGCCGCCCAACGATAGGGCCATTTCATAGCTGCCAGTTTTTCCTGGACATTGACGCCCCTGTATTCGAGATAATCTTTGACCAGTACAGCCGCGAAGCACAGGAGCATCAGCGCAAAACCGCCTATACCACCAAGCTCGCCAAAATCGACTGCTATCAGAATATCATGGAGAAAACTGAGATCCACTTGGATATGAAAACCAGCCGCAAGGCGCGTCAGAGAGTCCGGCAGAGAGTCTGACCGGAAGAACAACAGGCTGACCATCCACAGTCCGATGGTACGCAGGGATTGGAACGCGTGCCACCACCAGCTTTTCTCCCGGATATGCAAACCGGACTTCATTCGATCGAATACCGGCTCCAGCAGCTGTCCCGAGACGATCACGAACCAAAACCAGCACCCCATGCCTACGATGAATCTCCAGCTTCCTTCATGCCAAAGTCCCGTGGCCAGCCACAGGACCAGCATGGCCAGATAGGTCGGGATACGTTTTCCGGCTTTTTTCCCGTACTTCTTCCTGCAGACGACCCCGAGCTTTTGAAGCGGTTTTGACCGCAGAACAGGGTTCATGACGTAGTCCCGCAGCCATGTGCCCAGCGTGATATGCCACCGACGCCAGAATTCCTGGGTGTTCCGGGAGAAAAACGGCGAGCGAAAGTTCTCCGGCAGCGTGATGCCAAAGCAGGATGACACGCCCAGCGCGATGTCCATCACTCCGGAAAAGTCCGTATAGAGCTGCACCACGAAAAACGCCACGGCGATCCAGACACAGATCCCGCGGGATGTCTCCGGCGCCGCCCACATGGCGTCTACGATCACCGCCGCCCGATTGGACATCGCCAGCTTTTTGAACAGGCCCCATGCGACACGGATCAGACCGGCCCTCACCCGGTCATAGTCAAAGCGATGTTCCTCAAAAAGCTGACGGCCCATGTCGTCAAACCGGCAGATAGGGCCGCTGGTCATCAGCGGGAAATAGAGGGTGTACAGCGCTACGTGAAAAACATTATCATACGGCTCTGCCACACCCCAGTAGCAATCCAGCAGATACGACAGAAGCTGGAGCATATAGAAACTGATCGCCAGCGGCGCCAGCCACGTCACGTCGCTTACGCCCTGCACATGCAGGATGCGCTCTCCCAGAAAATCAAACGTATGTATGGCAAAGTTTGTATATTTCAATACGGCCAGAACGCCTACATTCAACACCAAGGTCAGCGCCAGGGCCCGCTTTTTTGCCCGTTCGTCGCTATGGCCGGTGAAAAACCTGGTCGCTGCATACACGCTCACAACGCTGACAATGACATAAAAAAATGTATACCATGCGGCGTTGGCAAAATAGAAAATAACGCTGTCCGCCAGCAAAAGCTTCCACTGATGCCGGGCCGGCATATGCCAGTAGATGAGCAGACTCACGCCCACCATCAAAAAGAAGAAAAATGACGTGATCTCCATGTATCAGTTCAACATTCTGTCCGCTGGAGGATGATGTCTGCCATCTCCCCCACGTTCTTCATCTTGTTGACCTCGCCCATGTTGAACTTGATCCCGAACGCATCCTCTACCGCGACCACCAGATTGATGTGCTCCAGACTGTCCCAGTCCTCGATGTCATCCGACGTGGTCCCGTCGCTCACCGTGATGCTCTCGTCGTCAAACACGTCCCGGAACACCTCATTTAGTCTCTCAAAAACCGCTTCTCTCGTCATTTTAGTCTCCTCCTTATTCCTCTACTTGAATGACCTTGTTTTTGTTCTTGTACTCACCGGTGAGTTCGTATTCCCAGTCCGTATTGCCCTGCTCATCCTCAGATACCTTCGTAAATCCCTGCAGCGCGTAGAACTCCCGTACCATCCCATTCTTAGCCGTGGGATAATAGTGCCCCACGATCTTCTTCACGCCCCGGAATTGGCAATGCTTAACCAGCGCGTCCATCATGGCGTATTCCATATCCCGCTTCAGCACACGGCAGCTCATAATCCACAGGTCCACATGGCACTGCTCGCCCAGCACATGCCCGATCACGACGGACACCACGCCGTTGTCCCCGAACCGGTCTGTCAGCTTGCCGTATAGCGTGATGTAGTCCGGGTCCGCCGCCGTCTGCTCGATCTCCGCCTGGGTATACCGCCGGGTGGTCAGATTGAACTGATTGGACTTGTTGCTCAGCTGTGCGATGCGGGCCATGTACACCGGCTCAAAGGGTTTGATGACAGCCGTCATATCCAGACTCAGCAGATACTCTGTGTAGTCTGCAAAGCTGGCCTCCAGCCGCGCCCGCTGCACATTCTCCCGGTACATCTCGTTGCGCTTCAGATCGTCCTTGGACAGGGTCGTCACCTCGAAAAAGCCGGACCGGTCGATGTTCTGGATATACTCGGTCACTTCCCCGATGGCCGGCGCCTGCACGCCCTTGAGCTGCTCTGTCACGATGTGCCGCTCCGCCGGGTTATCGTCTATGAACACCAGGCTCTCCGGCAGCAGGTTCAGCTCCGACGCAATGGCCGTGAAGTTGCGGTCCTTCGGATCCCAGTTTGCCTTGATGCAGATGAAGTCGTCCTCCGTGAAGGCGCTGTCGCCGTGCTTGATGCCGGCGATGGCATTTTCGTAGTCGTTTTTCGAGTCGATATTCAGCAGCACGCCCAACTGCTGATGGGCCTTGATATACCGCTGGAACTCCGAATAGGCCTGAGCCTCTGACTCCTCCGGTCCCAGCACGATGTTCTCCACGCCGTCGTCGCCGATGACGCCGCCCCAGAGGGTGTTGTCCAGGTCCAGCACGAACCCCTTCTTGTTCCTGCCGAAAATAGACTTGATGATATTCGCCACATTAAAAGACAAATAAGGAATGGCGGAGACGTTCAGGGCATACTTGTACATATGCCAATAGAACGGCTTCGACCATTCCTTCAGGCCGTAGTCGGCGGATATATAATTGATATCGCAGATATAAAAATTCTCGTGGGTCCGGGCGTATTCATAAAACGCCATGTTCAGCCGCGTCAGGAAATTCCCCGCGCCATGGATATCGTACGCGTCCCGGTTGCCCATGAGACGGAAAAGAGGCATCTCGAAATTGTTCTGGATGATGGGGCAATGGTATACGGAGGCAAGCCTGTCCCACATGCCGGAGAACTTCTCCGTCTCATTCCGGATGAGCTCGTCCACGGTCTCAGCACTGTCCGCCACCTGGGGCCAGGCGGTCACGTTCCGGTTGCTGGTGTGGATATAGATAACGTCCGGCGCGAATGCCTCCAGCGCCGGGTTGGGGAACATGGCGTCCTGATAATACTGGTTATACTCCGACTCATAGAACGTGGGCCGGATGCCGTAATTGAGCAGAAAAAGCTCCAAAATAAGCTTTATGTCGCTGGTGGTGGAACCGCCAAGAATGGCGATCTTTTTGTCGATAAAGCTGCCGCTATACCCCCCCGTCAGCAGTTCACGGCGGAGCTTCTTTTTCTTTGCCAGTATATACTGTGCATCAAACGGATAATCCAGTTCTTTCATGCCTTTTCCTCCACAAAAACGTACCCGTATTTTTCGCGCATAGCTCTTGTAAATCTCATGGCTCCCGATACGCCTAAATGCTCATTATCATTGAACAAACTGTTATCATAGCAATATAGCTCCATATTCAGTACTACATCGGGATATGCTTGCTGCAGTTGCTCTGCATAAGCGTTAAAATCGCTTACATATGTGTCTTTCAAATTCTCATATGTTATTCTCGTTAAGGGGCATGACTGATATATGAACTCTATATCGTATGATTCGCATAACTCAATGATCTTTCTAAAATAATAATCGATCGTTTTGCCGCATTGAAATGTTCTCTCCTCGACCAGTTGATTCGCACCGATTTTCTTACTGTTTCCCTCGCCAAAATACATGTGTCCTCTGTCTTCTATAACAGCTTGATAGGCCGTTTCATTTGACTGTCGTCTGCTCATGACCATACCCTTGATCGCTGCCGTACTATAATACACAGGAGAATACGATCCATATAGCGGTATATCTAAAATACTCTTTGCACTAAACGGCCCATTTTCATCCTCTATATCCTTGCACGTTATATATACATCTAAGAGCTGGGCCGCGCTGAGCCGGTGGAAATAAGCGCCTCTCGCCCAAAAGCAATTGGCGGCAAAAAAATGATCCATCATCTGTGAATAGATCACATATTCCGGAGCATCATTGTTCTGAAGATAATCATAGAGACAATAGTACTCCTCTATTGGAGACGCCCCGCCAAGGGAATAATTGTATGTGTCATTCGTAAGCTCTGATGGGAGCCACGCTGCCTTAGCCACCGAGTCGCCCATGATCAACACGCGGCAATACCCTTCATGACCAGCTGCATATTCACTGTTCTGACGATACCACGCGTACTCTCCGTCAAAAAAGCGCATGGGGTCGCATATCATGAATACCGGTACAATGATAGCCAGACAAATGAATGGGATAATTAAGATAAATAATTTCAGCATCAGCTTTCTTATGCCCGTATTCATAACAACAGCCACCAACCTTTACCTGTGCTCTCTCCGCGGCGATGACACCGTGTCATCAGTTATACCAAACGCTAAACAATGAAAATGAGATAATTAGAACTGAAAATACACAAACGGGTTTTCGCCGGTATAGGCCAGACCCAGGATCAAACCGCAAAGGGTAAAAAACAACGTCAGTCCACGCACTGTGTTCAGGTCCAAGACGGGATAACGACCGTGAATGGCACTGTCCCGACCAAAACGAGTCTTTCGTGCCGCAGCAAATGTACAGATACACAGGATCGCAATGGACACAAAGGACCAGATAAACGGCTGGCGGATGCCGTCCTGGAAAGTGGCAACACCCAGGATGACTGTCCAGGCGTCGGCAAAGGTCTCCGCTCGGAAAAATATCCAAGCGAAAGACACGAACGCAAAAGTCAAAATCGTCCCGACGGCCCCGCCGGCAACGCCGTGCTCACGACGGGGCCGAAGCTTGTCCAGCACCAGTGCCGCGCCGTGCAGTCCGCCCCAGAACACGAAGGTCCAGTTCGCCCCATGCCACAACCCGCCCAGGAGCATGGTCAGCATGAGATTTATATAACGTCTAAGCGTCCCCTTCCGGTTGCCTCCCAGCGGGATATACAGATACTCTTTCAACCACGTAGACAAACTAATATGCCAGCGCTTCCAGAATTCCGTAACATTCTGGGACACATACGGCAGATCAAAGTTGGGTCTGAAGTCATAGCCCAGGCACCTGGCACAGCCGATGGCGATGTCAGAATAGCCAGAGAAATCGAAGTAGATCTGGATGGAATAGCTTACCACTGCCAGCAGGATAGTTGCCCAGTGGAACGCCGCTGGCGCATAGAACACATCATCCACGAATACAGACATATGATCCGCTAAGACTATCTTCTTGAACAGGCCAAAAGCTATGAGTTGTATGCCCGTCTCCAGGTTCTTTATCGTTACCTGCCGATCTTCTTTGAGCTGAGGAAGGAAATCTGCCGCCCGAACGATCGGTCCAGCAACCAACTGCGGGAAGAAGCTCAGATACAGAGCCAGTCGTATGAAGTCCCGCTCCACCGGCAGCTTGCCCCGGTGCACATCAATGACATAGCTGAGGGCCTGGAAAGTGTAAAAGGAAATACCTACCGGCAGGATGATCCGCAGTGTGCCCAGATCCCGGCCCAGCAACGCAGAGGCAGATCCGAGGAAGAAGTTGAAATACTTAAAAAAACCCAGCACCACCAGAGGAACGACGACCCCGGCGGTATAGGTCACCTTATTGTCCTTGGCAAGAGCAGTAAGATAAGACGTGACTGTTACAAACAGCAACAGGAAGCAGAACCGCCAATCCCACCAGCCATAGAAGAAATAGCTGGCCAACAGGAGAAACACCTGGCGCGGCCGGAGAGAATGCATTCGCTGGAAAATAGCCGCGCCGGCTAACACGACGGCAAAAAAGAGGATGAACACAGGAGAAGCAAAGTTCATAGGCCTTCCTCCTGCATCAGTGCATACAGTTCTTCCGCCATCATCTTGTGTCCGTACCGATTTAGGTGCCCAAAACCTACGGCAGAGTTAGCAAATCCGTAGGGTAGAATGTGGTTTTCGTCATACTCCCTTTGGAAGCGATCTCGCATGTTCAGAAAAATGATGTCGTTTTCTTCGCACAGAGCACCAAAAGCATCCTCCTCCGCTTCAGTGGTGGAAAACGTTATGGACCCATCCCTCTTTAGTGTCGTGTCGGGATGATAGGCTATAATAAGTTTACCCCCCCCCGCCAGAAGCGACGGTCTCAGACATTTTTCTAAGGGCCTGGGAAAGAAGCTCAATATCTTCCAACGGTTTTTCCTCGTGTTCGACTTCCTCATCCTGTCCAATCAAGTGGAACTTCTGGAGTTGATTAACTACAAGATGAATATACTGATTTCTTCGCAGCAGCATATAGAGGCGACCGGTATTAACATTGGATGGTCTCTGGATGTCTTGCAAATACTCAGTTAGCTCCTCTCTGGTAAAAACAATACTTCCTGTGTCAATAATCACAAATTTACTCGGAGAATACTTTTGCACGGCCGACGCCAAATTGGAGGCACAAATCGGCAGATAGTGACCCGTTATCCCAACATTATATACAGTCTCCTCCGGCAACAAGGCATCCAGCAGGCTGGCAGTACATAACCTTTGAGGAACTTCCATCGCCTCCATGTGGGAGGCCCCCATCAGAAGCACACTGATCTGTTCTTCTCTATCGTAATCCTGAAGATTTATGTACCCATCATTGTTGGTCTTTCCGTAACTCAAGCCCTCGATCATCCTGCAATAGAAAGTATTTGGCTCATACTTACTATCTGTAACGCCGTCTTCACATTCCAAAAAGACTGGCTTATTGTTATAAAACAGGCAAAACAGCGTTAACAGCAACCATGCCAGAACGCCAGCCAACATGACCTTGCCGCACCAGATGAACGCACGTTTTCTCACTTTTTGCTCCCTCCCGGAACAAGCCGAAACAATACTAAAAAACACTTATCCGCACAAGTCAGTCATATATTAAACAAGCCATGAAGTTCTCCTTATTTTCTTTTGCGGTCGTAGTGGGCCGTCCCAGATCGTCTCTCGCCCCAATGGCACATTTGACCTCAACAAGGCTCAATCCATCGTTTTCCCTGGCTTCTTCCAGCGCGGCGTCCAGCGCCTCAAAGCTGTCCACCCGTACCGCGTTCGGATATCCACACCCCTCCGCGATCTTTACTAAATCTATCTTCCCCGCTGCGGTCGGCATGCCGCCCACCGTCTCATGGGCCCCGTTGTTGATGACCACATGCACCAGGTTCTTCGGCCCTGTGGCGCCGATCACTGCCATGGCGCCCATGTGCATCAGCGCAGCCCCGTCGCCGTCGATGACCCATACCTTCTTCTCCGGCCTCTGCAGGGCGATGCCCAAGGCGATGGACGAGCTGTGGCCCATGGAGCCAACTGTCAGAAAATCGTGGCCGTGACCCTGTCCGTTGGCCTCCCGAATCTCAAAAAGCTCCCGGCTGGCCTTGCCCGTGGTGGACACGATGGGGTCTTCGCCTGTGACAGCAACGATGTGCCGGATGATCTCCTCCCGCCGCATGCTGTTGGCGTTCTCATATTTCACCTTGCCGTCATATTCCAGCGCTCCCTTGCGGATGACAAAGGCGCACTGCTTGCCATTGGACCACAGGGCGTCATATTCCGCAAGCTTCGCCTGCACTTCTTCTTCCGTGGTCTCCTTGCTGATGACAAAGCTGGCGATATCCATATCCTCCAGAAGCTTTACCGTCACCTGGCCCTGGTAGATATGCTGAGGCTCGTCATGGACGCCCGGTTCTCCCCGCCAGCCGATAATGAACAGGCACGGGATGCCGTATACCCTGTCGTTCATCAGCGACGCCACCGGGTTTATGATGTTACCCTCCCCCGAGTTCTGCATGTACACCACCGGCACCTTCCCGGTCGCCAGGTGGTAGCCCGCCGCCAGCGCCGCCGCGTTCCCCTCGTTGGCCGCGATGATATGGTGCTCCGAGATGCCGTAGGTGGCCATCAGCCAGTTGCACAGGGGCTTCAGCTGCGAATCCGGCACTCCCGTAAAGAAATCAAACCTCTTCAGAAAATCCAGTTTCATCTATTTAAGTATCCTTTCATACATATCCCGCAGCACGCCGCCGTCCAGAGGAACCGGGCTGTTTTTCAGCCGCACCGGATTTACCGACGCCGCCAGTTCGTCCAGCCTGTCCGTGCCATGCGGGTATTTCATCTCCATCTCTGCCAGCAGGCCGCGGAACCACGACACGGCAGCAGAGGGACTCTCACAGCCCAAGGCAGCCGCGATACCGTCAAATACATCCCGCAGATGGGCCGCGCCCCGCCTGTCAACGCAGTTCTCCACATGAGAGAGCATGTACTGCCATACCTCCGGCAGGCATACCGCCGCCGCATGGCCGTGGGGCAGTCCGTACAGGCTCGTCAGCTTGTAGCTCATGGCGTGGGGCGCCGTGGTCTGGGTGATGTTGATCGCCTGTCCGGCATAGTTGGCAGCCTGCATGATATCTGCCGCGGCGGTCCGGTCTGCCTCTATGATATAAGCGCGCCAGTTCTCCCGGATAGCCGTGACCGCCCGACGAGCATAGTCCATACTCTCCGCCGTAGAGTTCACGGACCACCAGGACTCTATGCCCTGGCACAGCGCATCCAGCATCGTGCACTTTTTCTGATACAGCGGCAGCCCCTCCAGCACCGACGGCTCCAGCACGGCCCAGTCCGGCAGGATGCTGTCATGGGTCACGGACTGCTTCACGCCCCGGTAGTAGATGACCGCAAAGCGGGTGGACTCGCTGCCCGTCCCCGCTGTGGTGGGGATGGCAGCCAATGGGACGCCGCTGTCTGTGGGCTCCTGCTCCAGATAATTCCGCGCCGGGTCCATCCTGCAATAGAGCTTTATGCACTTGGCTACGTCTATGGCGCTGCCCCCGCCCACGGCCAGAACGCTGCCGCACTGTTCCCGATGAAGCAGCTCTACGCCCGCGCAAACTTCCTCGTACTTAGGGTTGGAGGAAAAGCCGCCAAACCGCACCAACTCCACGGGCAAAGCCTCTATATCCTCCCGGATGCCCAGCCGATCGTAGGATCCGCCGCATACAAGAAGGAGCTTTTTCTGCCCTGCCAGCTCCAGGCCCAGCGTCTGACGCCATCCGGGTCCGGACAATATCTTCTGGGGCATATCACTCCTCCGGGATCAGCGTGATGATATCCTTGATGGGCATGCACACGTCGTCGCACTCCTTGGCACGGTGGTTCTCTAAAATCAGCTTCGCCGCGTTCTGCATGGCAGGGAACCCGGTCCGCGTCAGCTGGTTGGCATAGATCACGACATTCGCGCCACGGGCCTTGAACTCCTCTTCCGTCACCGTGTTGAAGGATGAGGGCACCACCACCAGCGGCGTCACCGAATCTTCGGCCCGGAACTTTTCAATGAACTCAAATATCTCCGCCGGGTCCTTTTTCCGGCTGTGGATCATGATGGCGTCTGCGCCGGCCTCCGTAAAGGCAAACGCCCGCTCCAGCGCGTCCTCCATGCCCCGTTCCAAAATCAGGCTCTCGATGCGGGCGCAGATCATGAAGTCCTCCGTCTTCTGCGCCTTCTTCCCCGCACGTATCTTGGCGGAGAAGTTCTCTATGCTGTCCTGGGTCTGCTGCACCTCCGTGCCGAACAGGGAGTTCTTTTTCAGCCCCGTCTTGTCCTCGATGATCACCATGGACACGCCCATGCGCTCCAGGCTCCGCACTGTGTAGACAAAGTGCTCTGTCAGCCCGCCGGTGTCCCCGTCAAAAATAATGGGCTTGGTAGTGACCTCCATGATATCGTCTATGGTACGGAACCGGCTGGTCATGTCCACCAGCTCGATGTCCGGCTTACCCTTGGCGGTGGAGTCGCACAGGGAGCTGATCCACATGGCGTCGAACTGCCGCGCGGCCCCATCCTGGTAGACCACCGTCTTTTCCGCGATGAGACCGGTGATGCCGCTGTGTGCCTCGATCGCCGTCACCAGTCCTTTCAGGCCCAGCAGTTTTTTCAGCCGCGCCCGCCGCATGTCCGGCAGGGACAGCTCCATCCGCGTCCGCTTCTCGATCTCCTTATATTTCTCATCCGTGGAATAGGGAAACTCCACCAGCTCTCCGCCGTACTGGCCAAGCAGCGCAGTCACCTCGTCCCGCAGCGGTTTTTGGAATCCTTCCCGCCAGTCGTCCCCGTGGACGACGATGTCCGGGCGCAGCTGCTCGATAACGCCTTTATAGCTAAGTGTCTCTTGGCAGATGACCTGCTCCACGCCCCGGATGCTCTCCAGCAGCGCCTTCCGTTCCTCATAGGGCACCAGCGGGTAGCGCTTATAGCTGGCCACCGCCTTGTCCGAAAGCACACCGACCGTGAGCCGGCCCAGAGCGGCCGCTTTGTTCAGAATAGACAGATGCCCCCCATGGAGCACATCAGCGGAAAAGCATATGTACACTGTCTTATCGCCGCTCCGATCCAGTTTAGCAGATACCATTTTCAAGTCCTCCTTTGTATCTATTTCAGCGCACAGCGCGTCCTTCACGTCCAGGGTGTATATGCCGCAGCGGTCCGAAACTTCATTGAAGGCGTTTTCCGCATAGCAGCCCGTCTGCCCGCTCTCGCAAAGCGCACATATCCTGTCCAGCCAAACCGTCCAATCCTCCCGCTGGAGCTTGTACAGCGGCTGTGCCGTCATGGCGTTTTCAAAGAACTCAATGCCTACCTTCTCTATCCGCCCGTCATGTATGACCGCCTTGAAGTCCTTCTCCGGCAAGGGCACAGTGGAACTGACCGTCATGCAGCTTTGCTCGCTGGCCATCACAGCCGTCAGCACAGCGCCGTCAAACACCAGGTCCCCGTGCATCAGCAGGATATCGCTGTCCCGCAGCTGTTCCCGGGCGCAATAGATCGAATAGATGTAATTGGTCTGCGCATACAGGGGATTTTGGACGAAGGTATACGTCAGAGGCAGCCCCAGCGACCGGCAGTATTCCGTCAGGACCACATCATAGTATCCGGTGGTCATGACCACCTCCGTCACGCCTGCCTCTGCCAGCAGCCGCAGCTGTCGGCTCAATATCGTCTCCCCGACGGCTATCTCCGTCATGCACTTCGGGTGTTCTGCCGTGAGCGCACCCATCCGATGGCCAAGTCCGGAATTTAAAATCAACGCTTTCA
>CANRLX010000079.1 GCA_947631615.1 uncultured Acetatifactor sp. | reverse complement strand
TTTCATAACCAAACTTTTTACACCACTAGTATGGGCGGAGCAATGCGTTGACGATGAGCAATACGCCTATTTCAAAACGCTGCCCAGAGAAGAAGCCGTTTCCGCGTGGCTGGACGCTTACTATGCCTCGCTGTATTTTGTCAGAAGGAGCTTTGGCGCGACCACCGCAAAGCAGATAGTGGATCTTCCCTCTCAACGGTTGTGCCTGTACCCATATGAAATACGCGAGGCCGCAAAGCAGCTGCGGGTAGGTGTTCCCGTGGAGCGGCTTCGTCGGCAGATGCTGGATGGCTATCTGGTATTGGACGATCCGTGGCCCACTATGGACGATGTAAACAGGGACATGGCCCGCGCCAGAGCGGAGCCGGAAAGGTAGGTGCAGCTATGCCCTATATTCCCCCGGACGTGGTTGCCAAGGCACGGAAGATGGACCTGCTGACCTATCTGCGCAATTATGAGCCACAGGAGCTGGTGCCCTTTGGCCGCGACGCTTACTGCACCCGAACCCATGATAGTCTAAAAATCTCCAACGGCAAGTGGTTTTGGTTCTCACGGGGCATCGGCGGCGCGTCGGCGTTGGACTATCTTATAAAGGTAAAAGGAATCCCGTTCACACAGGCGGTGGAACAGATCATGGGGAGGGCGACTGTACCGCCGCCCTCTATTTCTCTGCCTAACCGCACCAGCTCAAAGGTCCTGCTTCTGCCCAGAGCCAGCCCCTGCGCCACCCATGCCGTGGACTACTTGACCAGCCGGGGCATCGACCCGGAGCTTATAGACTTCTGCATCCATACCGGGCGGCTCTATGAGAGTACGCCTCACCACAACATCGTGTTCGTCGGCATGGACGAAGCCGGAAAGCCCCGGTATGCTAACCTGCGAGGTATCGGCACGGACTTCATCGGTGAGGCCAGCGGCAGCGATAAGCACTACTCCTTCAACATCCCGGCCCAGGGCGAAAGCGCCACGCTCCACCTCTTTGAATCGGCCATCGACCTGCTCTCCTATTGCAGCTGTTCCTCAAAGAGGAAGGATGCGTCCGGATACTCACAACGGACTTGGCCCAGCGCGGTACAACGAAGATCTTGCTCGGAAAGCGGGGCCTCCTGTGTCTGGTCCCCCTCATATGGGCGGCCAAGAAAGTGAGCAGAGAAGAATTCCGCCGCCGCCGCGGCCAGGTTTTGACTGTAGGAGTGTTCCGTGCCGTCGGACACAAGGGATAGATTCTCTTCCTTCCCATATAAAGCGTAAAACCGTCTGGCAGATGCATAGGTCTCGTGGGTGCCGGCGATGGGGAAAAAGTCGTAAAGTGTGGTGAGCAGCAGCACGGGCTTCGGCGCCATGGCAATGAGAATATCGTCGTGGTCGAACCCGGCCGCCAGGAGTCCCGGCCAGACCTGCTCCGCATCCTGCGGCGCACCGCTCCGGAGGATCGCTTCCATCGAGGAGATGAACGTGCCTGGGGCCGCCGCGGCGACCCGGTCGTCCAAGAGCATGAGAAGCGATGTCAGTGTACCGCCGCCGGAATTTCCGGTCACACCGATACGTTTCGCGTCCACCTCCGACCGGGTCGTCAAGTAATCGATCGCGCGCATGGCGTCGTGTACAAAGTATCGGGCCTCCGCGTATCCGGACATGAGCAGCTGCGCGCCGGCATGATCGTGTTCGGGACAGCCCCATTCCACATCCTGGTTATTCGTTTTGGGATTGACATAGCCGTAACGCTCACCAAGGCCGTAGGAGTCTATTACCAATACAATGAGGCCCGCCTTTGCCAGGAGCCGACAAACATGCTGATATTCGGGAAACGCTTTGCCCTGAGCGGCATGGCCGCAGACGAAGAGTACAGCGCCTGTGGGAGCGTTCAGCCCATCCGGCACATACAGGTTCCCGGTGACGTACACCTGGGGACGGGAAGTGAACACGATTTTTTCGATGCGGTATCCGTCCCGGGCGATGATATCCCTTGTGACAGCGTTCAGAGGACCGTCCGCACGGGGGAGCCCGCCCAGGGCGTTCAGCAGCCGTTCACGCAGCGCTTTCCGGTATTGCTCTATCTCCCGCAGACTTCCTGAAGCGATCAGACGGTCCTTCTCCCGGCGGCTTTCAAGCACTGCCTTACAAAACAAGGCGTAAACCGCGTTTTTCAGCTGGTCTCCAAGATCAAGGAACAGGTGGCAGGGCGGACTCTTTTCCAGATAGGAAAGTGTGGCCGGGGTGTTCAGGCGATCTATATTCTTCAGCGGATATATATCAAACTCATAGCCTAAGTCCATGCTGGCTCCTATAAAACAATATCTGCTTACCGAACAAGGATGCGGAAGAACCCGTTCCGAACGTTACTTGGACAGATATCCGCCGTCCACGGGAATGATTGCCCCGGAGAGATAGTCAGATGCGTGGGAGGCCAAAAATACGGCCACGCCCTTCAGGTCGGCGGGAGTGCCCCAGCGATGCATGGGGATGCGGGCGGAGATCTCCGCGTTGCGGTTCTCATCCTGGATGAGCGCTGTATTCATCTCCGTGGCCATATAGCCTGGGGCGATGGCGTTGATACATACGCCCTTGCCCGCCCATTCATTGGTCAGCGCCCGGGTCAGCTGCGCCACGCCGCCTTTGCTGGCCGCATAGGCAGGGACGGTAAATCCGCCGAAAAAGCTGAGCATGGAGGCCATGTTGATGATTTTGCCTCTTCCCTGGCGGAGCATTACCTGTCCAGCCAACTGGCACAGCTGAAATACCGCGTTCAGATTGACTTGGATGACCGAATCCCAATCCTCCAAAGGGAACTCCTCCGCGGGATGGCGGCGCTGGACCCCTGCATTGTTGACCAGTATGTCGAGCCTTCCGCCCAGCGTATCCACGGCCTCGGTAAATACGGCTTTTACCTGCTCCCGGTCGAAAAGGTCACATCTCATCCCGGACACGTCCAAGCCCTCTTGACGCATCTCCTCCGCAGCCTTGTGTACGCTGTCGCCGGAGGCCAGAATGAGGACTTTGGCCCCTGCCTCCGCCAATCCCTCCGCCATGCCGCGGCCCAGACCCCGGCTGCCGCCGGTAACGATGGCCGTGCAGCCTGTCAAATCAAAAAGATCGGTCATGTCTCTCACGCTCCTTCCCCAAAGCGGAACATCACCTTCACCGCGTCGGTACCCGGCTGGAACAGCAGGTCAAAGCCCTTTTGTGCCTCATCCACGGGAAGGATATGGGTAAGTATCTTCGCATAGCTCGGATCGGCGGCCAGCTGGGCGGCAATGGCAAAATCCTTCCGGCGGTAAACACGGCAGAAGCGGATGTCGATCTCCTTTGTCATCCCCTGGAACAGCGGAATAGTAGGCGCTTTCTTATAGGAGGCCACGATCACGATGTGTCCCTTCACCTTTACCAGATCCAGCAGTATCTCGGCGACCGCCTGTACGCCGGCACAGTCATAGACCCAGTCGAATCCGCCCGCGGGGCAGTGTTCCTTGGCAAAGGAAGCCAGGTCCACCTTGCTGGAGTCTACCACCTCAAAGCCCAGGTCTTGGGCGAGCTTGGCCCGGATGGGGTTGAACTCGGCGATGACTACATCCACCGCGCCGAATTTGCGCAGAGTCAGCGCGGTGGACAGGCCGATGTTGCCGGCGCCGATGACGATGGCGTTGTCGCCGGGCACATATCCGGTCTCCCGGATCGCATGGACGGTGACAGCAATGGGCTCGATGAACGCACCCACCTTGTCAGTGCAGCCGTCGGGCAGGGGAATGAGCGTGTCGATGGGGCAGGCGCAATACTCCGCCATGCCGCCGTCGCAGTCGATCCCCAGCAGCCGCAGGGAGTTGCACACATGACTGTTGCCGGTGCGGCAGGGCTCGCACTCGCCGCAGGACAGCAGCGGATAGGCCGTGACCCGTGTGCCGCTGGGCAGGCTGGGCGTGTCCTGGACAAGCGTACCGGAGAATTCATGACCCATAATGAGCGGCGCCTTGGCCCTCGGATGGGTCCCGGCATAGATGTTGAGATCCGTGCCGCAAATGCCGGCGTGGGATATCTTCACCAGGGCCCACCCCTCCGGGACCTGCGGCATGGGAACATCTCTCACGGCAATGGTATTGGCGCCTTCATAAACGATAGCTTTCATGGAATATCCCCTTTCGTTGTTATCCATAATGTACAATTAAAATATTGATCAGACGATGGGACTGCGGAGTGGCTCGCCTCGCATAAAGCGAACGGCCTCTTCAGCAGCTTTTTTCTTCAGTTCCAGGGAGGACTCCTCGGAATACCAGGCCATGTGCGGAGAGATTAGAAAGTTCTCGTGGCGCAGCAACGGCGCGTCGGCCCGCAGGCTCTCGCTGGCGACCACATCCAGGGCGGCGCCGGCGATACGCTTGTTTTCCAGCGCCTCGTCCAGGGCCTGCTCATCAATGATGCCGCCCCGGGCCACATTGATGAGATAGGCGGTGGGCTTCATCTTCTCCAGAGCCGCCCGGTCGATCATGTGCCGGGATGTCTCATTGAGAGCGCTGTGGATGGAGATGATGTCGCTCTCCCGCAAAAGGGTATCCAGGGAGACCATCTCCACCCCGGGCGGGCAGTAAAAGCTCGCCGCCCCGGCCAGGATATCGTAAGCGATTACCCGGTAGTCCATGGCCATGACCCGCTTGGCAAACGCCTTGCCGATGCGGCCCAGACCGATAATGCCCACAGTCTTGCCGGCGGAACGAAATACGGGGATCGTTTCGGTATAATCCCAGGTACCCTCCCGGACACGCCTGTTGACGAAATAAGTCTTGCGGACCAGCGACATCATGAATGCCAGTGCCTGGTCCGCTACCTCGTTGGTGCCATAGTCCGGAACGTTGCACACCTTGACGCCATAGCGGACCGCGTCCTCCAAAACTACATTGTCATAGCCCACGCCATAACGGACGATACACTTCAGCGTGGGGATGGCCTCGAAAATTCGGGCGTCCATCCGGACGTACTGGTTGAGAAAGACCGTTGCGCCCCGGCACTCGGCTATGACCTCTTCCTGGGTCATGCAGTGATGCCAGGCGTAGGAATACCCCGCGGCCTCGAAAACGGCTCGCTCCTCCGCAATATCTATATGGTCGCAGTCGCAAATGATGATCTGTTCATTCATCGGGAAGATCTCCTTTCTGATGTGATCAGAGGAATAGAATATGGGTGGGCGCCGGGATGTCCAGTGTGGAGACCTGCTCCAGCAATCCGCTTTGAGCATCCCGCCGGAAGATCGTCAGCAGGTCGCTGTCCTGGTTCCCCGCCGCCAGATATCTCTCTCCGCGGCTCAGGGCAAAGTGCCGCGGCGTTTTGCCGCCGGTGGGCTGTACGGCGAGCAGTGTGGGCAGGCCCGTATCCGGTGCGATGGAGAAAATGGCGATACTGTCGTGACCGCGGTTGCTCACGTACAGGAACCGGTCGTCGCTGGACAGCAGGATATGCCCGCAGCAATTGCCTTTCTCTTTTCCCGGTGGGGTCGTCGCCACAGATACCAGGTGGGTGAGCTTCCCCGCGGCGGCGTCATAGTCAAAGCAGGCCACCTTGGAGCCCATCTCACAGCTCGCGTATACCTTGTCTCCGGCGGCGTTCATGGCCAGATGCCGGGGCCCATCCCCGCCGCCCACGGACGCCTCCCCCACCTGCGTGAGCACACCGTCATCATAGGACACGGCAAACACTTTGACACGGTCGGTGCCCAGATCCGACACAAGGAGATGGCGCTGCTGCCGGTCCAGCATCACGCAGTGGGGATGGGGGCCTTCCTGCCGGTCCGAGTCCGGACCGCTTCCGGTAAATGCCGCAGATGCGGCCAGACCATCGATCTGCCCGTTATCCCCCAGACGCAGCACCGCCACATTCGGGCCGCAGTAGTTGGACACGAACAGCAGCCGCTGATCGCCGTCCATCGCGAGATAGCAGGGACTGGGCCCATAAGAGGAGCTGACGGATTTCATCGTGAGCGCGCCGGTATCGTCCTCCATGGCAAAAACATTGACGCGGCCCACGGCCGTTTCATCCACCGGTTCCACCTCTTCGATGGCATAGATGTGTTTCCCGTCGGGGGCCGCCATGGAGAATGAGGGATTGACCAGGCCGCCCGTGACGCCGGTGATCGCCGCGGCGCCGGTCTCCGCGTCCAGTTCCAGGCAGTACAGGCCCTCCCCTTTTCGGCCCCTGGACCAGCTCATTGCATTGTAGGAGCCGACATAAAGGCGTTGTTTTCTTAACATACCGTATCCTCCGGATTCATTTTTATATAGATTATACATGCGGCACGTTTTTGTTGAAAGGTATAGAAAATATCAACCTTTCGGACTTGGAATTCGTGCAGTATAATAAGTGCACAAAACTTTTGACAAGAGTTTGATTCAAATTTAGGCATTTTGGAGGACTTGTCATGAAACGCCGCGTGGTAATCAAGTGGGTCAAGCGCCTGCTCTTGGCATTGTTCTTTGCCATCATGATGTTCCCGTTCGTCTTTATGATCAGCACGTCCCTGAAGACCCAGGCCGACGTAATGAAGACGCCGGTGGATTACATACCCAACGCTCCGACGTTTGATAACTACATCTCCGCCTGGAAAGACTCGAATTTCTCCCGGTACTTTTTCAACACGGCTATCATCTCAGTGCTCGTGCTGCTGATGGTGACGGCGATTTCTCTGCTCAGCGGCTATGCCCTCTCCCGCTACCGGTTCCGCGGAAAGAAGACGGCGATGACCCTGTTTTTGATGACGCAGATCGTTCCCAGCGCGCTTTTGATCATCCCCCTGTTCACCATGCTGCAGTCCATGGGTCTCGTCAATTCTCTCTTCGGCGTTTCATTGGCCACGTCGGCCACGCTGCTGGCCTACTGCTCGATCATGATGAAGGGCTTTTTCTCCAATGTGTCCGTCGCGCTGGAGGAGGCGGCTTGGGTGGATGGATGCAGCCGGTTCCAGGCGGTCGTCTACGTTCTTCTGCCGCTTGTAATGCCGGGTCTGATCGCGACGGGCGCCTACGCTTTCGTCAACGCCTGGAACAGCTTCCTGCTGCCGCTGATGTTTTTGACGGACCCCAATAAGTTCACTGTGACGCTCGGTCTGAAATCCCTCATCGGGCAGTACACCATCAACTACGGACGTTTGGCTGCGGCCGGCATCATCTGCCTGATCCCGGCGGTGATCATGTTTGCTTATATCCAGAAATACATGGTCTCCGGTTTGACGGACGGCAGCGTCAAGGGCTGACGCGTCCACATCTTGTATATCAGATCTGTATGTAACCTAGCAGATCTGAAAAATAATAATCTTAGGAGGTAGATCTACATGAAGAAATTCATCGCACTGCTCCTTGCCCTGACCCTCGTGATGGGGCTTGCCGTCACTGCCAGCGCCGCGGATTCCGAAGAGCCCGTCACGCTGACGTTCTGGTCCAACGACGGCAGCACCCAGTGGATGGAGGTCTGGGGCAACGCCGCCGAGGCCTACATGGCGGAACACCCCAATGTGACCATCGAAGTGGTCGGCATCCCCTGGGACGATTCTGCTGCGAAGCTGAACACCGCGGCAGCCACCGACACCCTGCCTGACATGGCCTTCCTGGCACCTCAGAACGTGTCCCTCATGCTGGCCATGGACAAGCTCGTGGATCTGGAGCCCTATTTCGCGGAGTATGAAGGCAAGGACGATCTGAGCGACTCCCACCTTGACTTCTATCGGAACTTCTCCCCCGACAAGCCGGGTCTGTGGTGCGCGCCCATGTTCGGCTCTGACCAGCAGATGTGGTATCGGACCGATTGGCTGGCCGAGGCCGGCTATGACGAATTCCCCGAGGATTGGGATACCTGGTTCGAGGCCGTTGAGGCCATGACCACCGACGACCACTATGGCTATAGCTTCCGCGGCGGCGCCGGCGGCTGGAGCAAGTTGAACGACTTCCTGCTGAGCTACACCAATTCCACCGAGTTCTATGACGAGAACGGCCAGTCCTTCTATCACAAGGACAACGCCGTCGAGGGCGTGGAGCGCTGGATCGATATCTACAAGAACGGCTGGGCGCCTGAGACCTCCATCTCCAACGGCTACACCGAGATGATCGCCGAAATGGCCAACGGCAACG
The DNA here is from genome assembly GCA_947631615.1 of uncultured Acetatifactor sp. GTDB lineage: Bacteria > Bacillota > Clostridia > Lachnospirales > Lachnospiraceae > Acetatifactor. The sequence goes on along the minus strand of CANRLX010000079.1, from coordinate 6,234 downwards.
CCGCCATGGCCTGGCACCATCTGCAGTCTGAGCCTCTGCTGACCGATGTGCTGGATGTCGACCTGATCGGCTACGGCTATATTCCCAAGAACGCCGAGGGCAACCGTATCAAGACTGACGAACCCCAGGGCATCGTGATGTTCACCAACTGCCCCGAGGAAAAGCGCGATGTGGCTTGGGACTACATCAAGTTCCTGTGGAGCCCTGACCAGCAGTACAACATCATGAACACGGCCGGCGGCGTGCCCACCAACCTGTCCACCCCCGTGGATGACAAGCCCTTCGTCCAGGCCGCCATCGCCCAGGCCGCGGATCCCGCCACCAAGGTCGTGGTGTATCCTGCCTACCTGCCCGACTGGTCCCAGTTCATCAACGAGACCCTGGCGCCCGACCTGCAGGCTCTGATGATGGGTGAAATGACCGCTGAGGATGCCGTCGCCAAGTGGGCGGAAGAGGCCGATGCGATGTACGCCGATTACTTTGGCTGATCCCTGACCGGTCTGACTCTTCGTTGACCTATTTGCGTGGGGGCGCAAACAACCGTCTGCGCCCCCACTTTTTTATCTTTGCGCACAGGCGCATAAAATGCCGTGAAAGGAGTCGTCAGTGATGGAGCATTCTGCAGCTGCCGTGCGCTCGCGCAAGAGGTTCCGCAAAAGGCGGTTTGAGCCTTATATGCTTCTTATCCCCGCGTTGATCATCTCGGTACTGTTCATCATATGGCCCATTATCAAAACGTTCAGCTATTCTCTGATGAACTATTCCCCGCTGAAGCCCAACAAGATCGGCTACATCGAGCTGGAGAATTTCAAGACGCTGCTGCACGACGAGAAGTTTTGGAGATCTCTGCGGTTCAGCGCATTTTATGCGGTCGCCACGGTGGCGCTGCAGTTTGTGTTCGGCCTGGCTATGGCCCTGCTGATGAAGGACATGCGGCGGTTCAGCGGGATCTACCGGGCGGCGGTGTTCGCCCCCTGGGCTGTTTCCGGTGTGCTCACGGCCATTGCCTGGAGCATGATGTTCAACGGCAGCTATGGCGCCATCAACGACCTGCTGGTCCGGTGGGGCATTCTGGATAAGGGCATCACATGGGGCGCGACCAGAGGCACCGCCATCGTCATGGTGATTGTGGCGTCGGTCTGGAGAGGAATACCATACTTTGCCATCAACATGCTGGCGTCGCTTCTGTCGGTGCCGCAGGATATGTACGAGTCCGCCAAGATTGACGGCGCCGGTTCCATTCGCAGCTTCTTCAGCATCACCCTCCCCTATCTGCGGGAGACTATCGTTCTGACCACGCTGCTGCGCCTCATTTGGACCTTTAACGATGTGGACATCGTCTTCTCCATGACCGGAGGCGGACCCAACAGCGCCACGCTGACACTTCCCGTCTACATCACCCGGACCGCTACGGAGTATTTTAACTTTGGCTACGGTTCCACGCTGACCATCGGCCTGTTCGTTGTGCTGACGGTATTTGCCATCGTCTATATGCAGTTTGGGGAGTCGAACGGCGACTTCTCGGAATGATCGACAAAAGAAAAGAGGTTATTTTTCATGAAGTTAGGTTTTTCCATACAACTTTGGGTCATGCACGGCGAAAACCACGATGTGCTGCACAAGATGCTGGATGAATTGGCTCTGATAGGATATGATGGCGTTGAGCTGGCGTACCCCTTTGTGAAGGAGATGTACGAGGACAAGCCCGAAGAGCTGCACCGGCTTTTGAAGATGCACGGCCTGGAGGTCGCGTCCACCTATGTGGGAGTCGATTACCGGACGCCGGAGAGCATTGCGGCCGGTGAGGCCAAGGCAAAGGCCATGGTCGATTTTTACGCCCAGGTGGGATGCAAAAACCTGCTGCTGGACAGCCGGTGCGAAAAGCCCAGCTACGCCCCTTCGCTGGGCTATCAGTTCCACTACACCGACAGGCAGTTGGCGGACGCCGCGGCGGCGGCAAACCGCATCGCGGCCTATGCCAGGGAGAAGGGCATGCAGACCTCCTGGCACACCCATTGGGCCACCTTCTTTGAGGTGGAGGAGATGTTCTCCAAGTTCTGGGCCCAGACGGACCCCGCTCTGATCGACCTCTGCCCCGATGTTGGTCAATGTCTGCTGGTAGGCCGTGACCCGGCGGCATTCGTCCAGAATAATCTGTCCCGTATCCGCAGCTATGTCCACTTCAAGGACGTGGTGATCCGTCATGGGAAGAAGGAACTGTGGCCAGGCAAATTTGCCCCGGACAACGACGGCGCGTACTGCGTCGACTCCTATGGCCGCTGGGTGGAGACAGGACGCGGCGACGTGGATTTCGTGCCTATTGCGGAGGCGCTGAAGGGGAATGGATTTGACGGCTGGGTGACCATCGATCTGGATTGCTCGTCCCTGGTAGCCCGCCAGTCCGCGCAGGCCTGCAAGGATTATATCAACTATGCCCTTGGCATGGTCGGCGAACGGGATAAGCACCCCATCGTCTGACAAGGAGGGACGTTATGAGCGTCGATCTTTCCAAACGCACCACGGAAGAGGTGCTGGAGCACCATATCCGTACCCTTGCCGCCGGAGAGCTGGAGGAGGTCCTGCTGGACTATACCGAGAACTCCTGTCTCATCAACATGGCCGGTACGGTTAAGGGACTGGATGCGCTTCGGGCCTTTTTCCGGGACAGCATCGAAAACTGCCTCCCTCCGGACACCGACCAGACCTTTGAGGTAAAGCGAACGGACGGCAAGCTTGCCTACATCGTCTGGAAGGCCGAGTCACGGTTTTATCATGTGCCCTTTGGGACGGACACATTTGTCATTGAAGACGGCCATATCGTTCTGCAAACATTTGCAGGCATCATGCAGGAGGTATAATCTATGCAGCAGACCATTACCTGGTACGGTCATGCCACATGGCTGATGACCACGCCTGCCGGCACAAGGATCCTGATCGATCCCTGGATCGAGGGCAACCCGGCCTGTCCTTATACGCTGGACGACATCAGGGACATAGACTATGTCTGCGTCACACATGGCCATAGCGACCATTTGGGCAACGCTATTGAGATCTGCAAGAGCACCGGCGCCATCCTCATCACGCTGCCGGAGATTGCCACTTACTGCGCCAGATACGGCGTGCCCTACGACCCTACCGGGGCCGTCATTCATACCGGCGGCAGCACCCGTCAGGGCGACGTGGTCTATCGGGCGGTATACGCTCTGCACTCCTCGGATATCTGGGGCATGAAGAACCGTGAGGACCCCTATGCGCTGGAGACCGGTTCCGGTGCCTGCGGCCTCATCATGGAGCCAGACGACGGCAAGACCATATACTTTGCCGGCGACACTGGTATCTTCGGTGATATGAAGCTCATTGCGCAGCTTTACACGCCGTATGTATCGGTGCTCCCCATCGGTGACAAATTCACGATGGGTATCCGGGAGGCATCCATTGCCTGCGGCATGCTGCAAAGCCGCTATGTCATCCCGGGCCATTACAACACCTTCCCAACAAACCAGGCTGATACAGAGGCATTCTGCGGCATGGTGCGTGAAGAGGCACCCAGTACGGAACCGATCATTCTTCGTCCAGGCGAGAGCTTCACTGTCTGCTGAGCTGGTTTGGGCGAAAACCGAACAGACGTGCGGAACCTTCCTACCGCACGTCTGTTTTGGGTATTCATTTTCCAATAGACGATATGTAATGATCTCCGATTTGTGGGAACGCGGTTTTACCTGTATACTACAGATATGGTTCTGCCGCTTGAAATGGTCATGACGTATCAGGTTATAATGTTCCTGGGGGCAGGCAGGACGAGGTCTCTGTTGGCGGCGATATGTTGTCAGAAAGGAGCTCATATGGCGTTCAAAGTAGTGATATGCGATGACGATCAGTTCTTCCGCGTATTTTTAAAAATGCTCCTGGCAGAACAGGAAGACTTCACTGTGGCTGCGGAGGGCGCCAGCGGCGCAGAAGCCATATCGCTCTGCCGGGAATGTCGGCCCGACCTGCTCCTGGTGGACGCGCAGATGGCATCGGCCAGCGACGGCATCGACGCTATCCGTGATATACGAGCCGCTGACAAGAACGTGCGCATCATCGTGCTGACTGTCTACGGTAACGACACGTACATCATCAACTCCTTCCGCAACGGCGCGGACGGCTTTCTCCGGAAGGATCAGGCCGCGCCGGAGATCATGAAGACCATTCGGGACGTCCTGGCAGGCAAGGTGCGCATCTCCCAGGACGTCGCCCACGCGCTGAAATCCTATGTCGCTCAGACGGATCAACGGGAGCGGACCATTGAAACGAACTACAAGCAGTGTACGGAGTTATTGTCCATGCTGACGCGGACGGAGCTGGAGATCCTTATTCTGCTGCACAAGGGTTATACCCGTGAAGGCATCGCCAAGAAGAAGGTGATCGAGCTCAGCACCATTAAAACGCACATCAACCGCATTCTAAAGAAGTTTAACGCCAAGAGGACTTCCGCGGTACTGAAAACACTGGAAGATATCGACTTTTTCCGGTATGTGTCGGAGGAGATGGAGGACCTGTAAATGCTGATATTGGCGAGTATGCTGGTGATGATCCTGTCATTGGCTGCATACATCATCCTGGTACACAGATCCTATATTCGGAATATCAAGGAGAGCATATGCGTTCTGCTGGTGTCGCTGTCGATGAACGGCGCGGCGTTCGCGGTATGCCTGTACTATGCTCACTATGCCGCCAGCAATTACTTTCTGAACAAATTCTTTTTCTTCTCCAACTCCCTGCTGCAGCTTTTCAAGCACATCCCCGGAGATATATTTGTCATCGGCAATCTGCTCACTATGTCCCGACTGCTGTTTATCGTGGGTATTTATACCTTCTGCACCTTTGTGGTGGATGGGCGTCTTTGCCCGCGGGACATCATATGGTTGTTTTTGCCGGCGGTCATCAGTCTGATGAATCTGAGCCCTATCTACATTCTCATCATTCGGCTGTTCAAGCTGATGCCCTGGTCTCTGTACCGGCTCCTGCAGTATTATGATAAGTTGAACCGGTTCTGCATCCTTCCGACGGTGACGATGCTCGTTATCAAACTGCTGCGCTATTTCAAGAGGACCAGCAACGATCCTCTCCGACGAAACACATGCGTCCTGCTTTTTGCGGTTCCGCTGGTCTGCGTAGAATTCCTTCTCATTCTGGACCTGATGCCCTCCTCGGCTGCCAACGTTTATAATACGCCCTCTCTGATGCACATTATGAACCGTCTCCTGATGCAGGCCGTGAGGAACCCCTTGATGTATCTTCTGTGCTTTGCGTGCGTGCTGGCAATTTCTCTGTCCTTTGCGGCAGTCATCTTCTCCTCCGTATATATCATCAAGTGGAAAAACTATCAAAAAGTGACCAGCATTGAAGTCAACAAGAGTATTCCCATCAGCGACGCGCAAAGTCTCATCCCCTTCATCCATAGTCTGAAAAATCAGCTTGTATCCCTGGCTCACTTTGAGGAGATGATGACCCAGGATAACCGACAGGAAGTCTTTGATCTCATCCAGTCTCTGACAAAGCAGATGATCTGCACCGTTGATAACATCTATGATAACTCCCAGGAGATACAACTCCATATCGGCCTGCACAACGTGTCCGACTGCATCCGCGCGGCCGCGGATCAGGTCCGGAAAAAGACCTCCGTCCCCATCGAATACATCGCGGCAAAGTCGGCTCTGGCGATGGTGGATCCCTTTTTCATGCAGCATGCCTTGGAAAATATCCTGTACAATGCCGCAGACGCCTGCGAACACAAGCCGGGCGGCTGCATCCAGATATACGTGGAGCGCTCACGGCGGTATATGACGATCTGTGTGCGCGACAATGGCGTGGGCATCCCGAAACAGGACATTGAAAAGGTCATGGAACCCTTTTTCAGCACCAAGGCAAAATCTCACAGCTGGGGCATGGGTCTGAACCATGTGCGGAAGATCGTCAACGCCCACGACGGACACATCCGTCTGGACAGCGAGGTCGGCGTGGGTACTACGGTATCCATCCGCCTGCCGATCGGAAAGTAGAACCCAATGCCGCAAGCTGTCCGACAAAATGAGCAGAACAGCGGAGCGATCCTATCTGGCCGCCTTTGGGCGCAAAGAAATAGGCCGGGGCGCTTGACCCCAGCCTCAAAAAAAGAATACCCACAAGGGAACTCAAGTCCCTTATGGGTACTCGTCATGGTACACCAGAGGATTCCATATCCGAACCCGA
>CANRLX010000078.1 GCA_947631615.1 uncultured Acetatifactor sp. | reverse complement strand
GGACGGCCTGCATGAAGCTAACCACGACATGCAGAAATTTTATGCAGCGCTGCATATTGCGGAAGAGCTTTGGTAAAAGGAAGCGTTTATAAATCAAGGGGATAACTTTAATATTTTGGATGGTTATAAAGGAAAAGGAACGGGACCAAACCAATGTCATCAAATTAAGGGGTGAATTTTGAACTTTCCCGGTTTTATGCGGCTTAGCCCGTCAACTTAAGGATTTTTTTACCTGAAAAAACCAAAAAAGAGTCCGTCTTTTTATGGAAAAATGTGCGCCGGATATTGACTTTTACAGGGAAAATCATAAGATGAAATTACAGCGGAGAAAGTTTAAGCTGTGTCGTACAAGGCGAAAAACAGAGAGTCTTCGTACATAATAAAACCTTCGTAATGAGTAAGGGTTGACAGTAACAATTACCCATTCGGAGGAGCGTTGGCATCATAATCCCGCTTGCTTTTTCCACTGCTTTTCAATTTTTGAGAAAGTAAAACTGCGCCACAGCTCAGGCAAGTTATCGCGCAGCGATTTTGTTCAATCGAGATTTGCAAGTATTAGGAGGTAACTTTATTTTATGAAAGTTTTTTTATGTGGTGGTGGTGCAGGTATTCAAACGGTTGAAGCAAATAAAAGATTAAATGAGGTAATTGACCATTCAAAACCTTGCTTGTATGTACCATTAGCAATGGAACAGAGAATGTATGCCGACTGCTATGAATGGATAAAAGATGAATTAAAAAATGTTGATATTCCTTATATTGAAATGGTAAACAGCGCAGATGAATTGGCGGCTAAAAATTTGAACGATTTTGGCGTAATATTTATTGGCGGAGGTAACACATTCAAATTGTTATATGATTTAAAAATAAGTGGAGCGTTTGAAAAGATAAAGGAATATTTGAATGGTGAAGGAGTTGTTTTTGGCGGAAGCGCAGGTGCAATAATCTTTGGAAAAGATTTGGAAGCTTGCAGACTTGATGATACGAATGAAGTGAATTTGAGTGATATAGATGGATTTGATGTATTAAATGGAACATCGATTTTATGTCATTATACAAATCGAACCGCTGAAAAAGATGAGAAAAGTAGGCAATACCTGTTGGAGGTATCAAAACATAGAAAAGTCGTGGCTTTGCCGGAAGAAGTAACACTTTTTGTAAATGGTGAGGATATGGAGGTCATTGGAAACAGACCTTTTTTCTTTTTTGAAAATGGTGCAATTTTGAAACAAAATGAAGAATAAAATTCCGATTTGCTCAACCAATTTACCACAGTTATAATTAAACAGAAATACAGCATAAAAACGCATAGAGCAATTCTATGCGCTTTTATATAATTCTTTTTGCGGATTTCTACTGCGGCATTTATTCTTGACACTGATATTGAAAAGTGAAAAAATAAAAATGTTGAAAAAACGCTACTTATCAAAGATGCAAAAAAATACCCCATATAATTTTTTTCAATTATTTTTTAATAAATCTTCTTTAAGTTGATGACATTGGGGACCAAACTCGTCTCTTTTTTGGAAAAAGAAATGGGAAAAGAGGAGGATAGGATAAACCAGCCTTCAACTGAGATTATTACAGCAAAGGTGGGGATGCCTGCCAAAAGGAAAATGAAAATTTTTTCAAAAAATTGGGATGCAGGCAAGTGCCCTGCGTGAATGTGGATAACTTTCCGAAAAAAGGCAGGTTAAATGTGAATGCTGAAAAATCACGATCTAAAACCACATAAGAGCTAAAGTGAAAGGATTCTACCTTTCAGAGCTGTCGAGAACCCCAAAAGGTTGACAAGAACGGTTAGAATGATTAGAATGCATTTGTAGATGGTCTATACCTTTGTCATGACGATGTATCTGGATGTGGTAGGGTGAATCCTGCTTTCCTATATTCTGGAGAACTCTGCTGATGTGGCTGTACGACCACAATTATCTGACCGCTGGACTGAGCGAATGCTGAAAAAGTTTCAGTTTGTATCCTTGATTTAGGAGAAGACAAATGCTGCGAAGAATACATGAGTTGGCACTGTGGAAGAGAAAACCGTTTCTGGTCCTGACTGCGCTGTTTCTGGGGCTTTTTTTCCTTTTGGTGGTCAGGATGATGTTGCCCTGTAGGGAATACCGGCTGGAGGGAACGCATGTTTTTGAGCAGGAGGAAGCCGGTGTGGCTGTGGCGGTGTACGATGGAATTTGTCTGGAACCCGGCGTGTGGCAAGCGGTTTTGGAATATGAGACGGATTCTGATTTGGTGGCACTCTGTAAAGTGGAGGACAGTACAGTTTTTCACGGCGGCCTGCTCACCAACGGGGAGCATCTTTACAGCGGTTTGGGGGAGACCGGATTCTGCTTCTGGCTCTACGAGGGTACCAATCAACTACAGGTGACAGTGTCTTACGGCGGCACCGGCAGTTTGGTTACGGGGGGATTGACCATCCGGGAGACTAGGCAACTTTGGAGCATGCTTTTGGCGATTCTGTTTTTTCTGGGAGTGGCTGCCTATGTGATTCTGATCTATCGGTACTATGACGAGGCGTATCCTGTGGCGCAGGAAAAGAAGCATGTCTTTTTCTGCGTGGGAGTGATTACGCTTCTGGCCTCCGTTCCCTATCTGTGCGGCTATACGATTACAGGGGCAGATTTCACCTATCATCTTCAGCGGATCGAGGGAGTGAAGGACGGGCTTATGAGCGGCCAGTTCCCGGTGAGGCTGGAGCCAAGATGGTTGTATGATCACGGGTATGCTGACGGTATTTTTTACTGTAACACACTGCTGTATTTTCCGGCGCTTTTGCGGATGTTGGGTTTTCCCATCTGTGCCAGCTATAATATGTATTGCATTGTGCTGAACGCGGCTACCGCTTGGATCGCCTATTTTGTATTTTACAAGATGTTCGGAAAGCGTAACATTGGGATCGTGTGCAGTGCCCTGTACACCCTGTCTGTTTTCCGCATCTATAAGCTGGTGATTACCAGCGCGGTGGGAGAGGGCAGCGCGTTTACCTTTCTACCTTTGGTTCTGTATGGCCTGTACCGCATTTTTACGGAGAATGTGGAGGATAAACAGTATCGTACAGCCTGGATCTCTTTGGCAGTTGGATTTACTGGATTGATACAAACCCACGTTTTGACCTGTGAAATAACGGCTCTTGTCACAATATTTTTTTGTCTGGCGAATCTGCCCAGGGTATTCCGAAAGAAGACCTTTTTGGAACTGGTCAAGGGGGCGATCTTTGCAGTATTGGTCAGTCTTTGGTTCCTGGTTCCTTTCCTGGATTATTATCTGACTCAGGATGTGCATATCAGGCATGTGGCTGCCAGAACTATACAGGACAGAGGCCTATATCTCGCGCATCTGCTCTTTCACTTTTGGACGACGGGCACCTATACGCCCATGGGAGACAATGGAATGCAGTATTCTCATCCCGTGGGAATCGGCCTGGTGCTGATGGTTGGCCTGGGCGTATTCTTGATTCTTTGGTTTTCCGGTGCCTTCGGCAAAAAACAGGACAAAAGAATAATGTTTCTGAAACAGACGGCTCTGGCAGGTGTGCTGTTGCTTTTGATGAGTCTGAAGGTGTTTCCTTGGGATCGGATCCAGTCCCTGCATCCGGCGGCGGCCGCCTTGGTGAGCAGTCTGCAGTTTCCCAACCGTTTTCTGGGGTGGGGTACGGTCTGCTTGACCGCAGTGTTCGGTTTCTGCCTGGAATATCTAGAGCGGCAGGGCGGGCGGCGACATCTGCTTCTGCTAGCGACGGCTGTGGCGGCAATTGCTACTTCCGGCATGTATCTGACAGACTATGTGAATTATGAGCAGGATTATTATGAACTTTATAATGAAGAAGGCATGGGATTCGGGTATATTGCCGGAGCGGAATACCTGATCCAAGGCACAGAGGAGGCGCAGTTGACTTTTGCAGGTCCTCAGGCTGGGCCGGGCGTAGAGGTCAGAGACTATGAAAAGAGAGCTCTGGGCGCGCTGGTCGTCTGCGCCAATCAATCAGAAAGGGAAGGGTATGTGGAAGTTCCGCTTCTTCTCTACAAAGGTTACCGGGCAAAGGATCAGGAGACAGGGCAGTTGCTTGCGGTGACTGCAGGCACGAACCAAACGGTGCGCATTGCAGTGCCGGCGCATTATCAAGGGAGTCTGGAGGTGTGTTTTATCAGTCCCTTCTACTGGAGGATTAGCGAACTGATCAGTGTTTGTACCGTTGCCGGGCTGGTTGCAGCCGGATGGAGATACCGGAGGAAAAGGGGATGTTAGAGAAGAGGAAAAAAGGATATTTGATATTACTGGCGGTGGAAGCTCTGGTTTTGGTGTTGTTGCTTTTCAACTGTTTCCGGCGGGAGAGTTTGGTGCAGTCCATGACTGGAGAGGAACTTTGGGGGAACACAGTGCAGTTGGAACGAAAAACGGAAGTGCAGGGTGATTTCTTGCGTTTGAGCCCCGGTGTGTACAGTATCCGGGTACAAACGAATTTAGCGCCCGGACAGAGCATGTTCGTGGAGTTACAGTCCCAGGGCGGTTTCTTTGGCGCGCTTCGCAGCAACGGCGTCATCATCTTTCCCGGGGATGACTGGATGGAATTTTATGTATATGTATTGGATACGTTGCCGGAGGCCTTCCTGCGGTGCGATTTTGACGGGGTGGGGCCGGAAGGGCTTGCAAAACTGCAGCTAGTTCGGACCAACAGGGGGAACTGCATCTTATTTATCCTGATGTTGGCGCTATTCTGTGGAGTGGACTTTCTGGTCGAGTATCGTAGGCGCATTCTGGCGGGGAGGGTGTCCCGACAGCAGCAGGTAGTGTTTTGGACACTGCTTTTTGGCGTGCTTTTGGCATATTTTCCCTATCTGACGGATTACTTTTCCTTGGGAGCGGACACCCTGTTTCATCTGACTAGAGTGACAGAACTGGCAAACACGCTGAAACTGGGTACAGACTTCCCCATACGGATCCAGAGTGGCTGGCTCTACGATCATGGGTATGCGGTGTCCTTGTTTTATGGGGATCTGTTCCTTTTCTTCCCGGCTGCGCTGATGCTGATAGGTTTTCCGCTGATGACGGCATACAAGCTGTTTATTTTGGCGGTGATCGGAGCCACTGCGGCGATCGCTTATCATTCATTTTACAGATGCGTAAGGGACAGGTATGCGGCACTGTTTGGAAGTATGCTCTATCTGCTGACGCCGTATCACATATTTAATCTATATGGAAGAAGCGCCGTTGGGGAATGCCTGGCCATGGTGTTCCTGCCGTTAGTTTGCTGTGGAATGTATCTGCTTTACACGGAAGATACGGAGACAGCCGGATACAAAAGGCATAAATGGTACCTTGTGCTGGGCATGTCTGCCATTCTGCAGAGTCATTTGATCTCTACAGAGATGACAGCGATTTTTATGGCAGTGATCTGTGTTATATTCTGGAAGAAAACTTTTCGCAGGGAGACATTTCTGCAGCTCTTTGAAGCTACGGTCATAACGATCCTGATCAATATGTGGTTTTGGCTCCCCATGCTGTTTATGCTGCGGGCAGATGTGTACCATCTTCAGTGGATCACCAGTGAGGCGGTGCAGGACAGAGGGCTTTTGTTTGCGGCGCTGTGGCAGCTGCTTCCCAACAAGGGCAGCGCCCAGACGGGCATGATGAACTGCGAACCTATTCAACTGGGTGTCGGTACGGTTATGATGCTTATAATATATTTTCTATGGCAGTTCCGCTTCAAAAAGGGTGATAAAATCTGCAGTTTTTTGGCGGCCATGAGCTTGATTACTCTTGTGATGAGTACCCGGTATCTGCCTTGGGACAAGTTGATGGAGGTTCCTTTGATAGGAAGTTTGGTGTCCTCGCTGCAGTTTCCTTCCAGATGGATGGTGCTGGCCAGTGTGTTAGCGGCAATGTTTGCGACCGTTTTTTACCGACGGGTCGTGGAGAGCGGTGGGCAGCTGGTGAAAGCGACAGTGTGTGTCGCGGCGGTTCTTGGGTTGGGATCTGCTGTTTATCATGTGGGCAGCATCGTGTACGAGTCCAGCCCCATATTTCTATATGCAGCGGAGAATATGGGAACAAATAGTGTAGGTAGTGGGGAATACCTGCTGGAGGAAGCACCTCTCTTTGCATTGGACATGTACTACCACAAGCCGGTAGCGGAAGAGGGTCTGGAGTGGAGCGGTTACGAGCAACGGGGGACCCGGGTTAGTCTACTGGTGGACAATAAGGCAAAAGAAGCGCGCTTTTTGGAACTTCCTCTGATGGGATATCAGGGATATACTGTAAAAAGTGACGCGCCCGAGAATGCGGAACAGCCTAAGATTGCGGATCAGGTGGGAACGCACGGGGATCTGCGGATTCGGATACCGGGCGGATTTCGTGGGCAAATCAGAGTTTCTTACGAAGGATTTGGTATTTTCCATATTGCGGAAGCGGTGTCTCTGGTAAGCGTGGCAGTCCTGTTGTTCGGATGGATTCGAAAGAAAGGGAAAAGTGGAAAGCGGAAGAATGAGCGGAATAAGAAATAGCGGGATCAAAAATAGCAGGATCCGGAATCACAGAATTGAAAACAGAGATACTGGAAATGGTGACAGAAGAAACGATTCGGAGGACGATGGGCGGAGAATGTCAAAGAATGCCAGGCACAGTGACGGACTCTTTTTATATCGGGTGCTCTGTGTCACTGCGGCTGCAGTTGCCCTGCTTCCGGTGAGTTGCAGCTATATCATGACTGGTGGGATTGTGACGGAATGGATTGCCCGGGTGGAGGAACTGGCAGCCGGAGGGCTGCGCCTGTTTCCTACGGCGGAAGCGTTGGCAGCCGGAGGGCTGAGGGAGAACGGAATGGATTCCAATCTATGGTTTTTATCGTCAGGGATTTTTTACAGACTGACCGGAAACATGGTGCTTGCATATCGCCTTTATATGCTGGGAATTGGGGTGGGCACGATGGCGTTTGCCATGCTGTTTTTCGGCAGATTCTTTCGAGGGGAGTCGAGCAGGCTGTCGGCTTTCTTTGGGACGCTGCTCTATCTGACTTGTCCCTGGCGGATTTATGTCTGTTACGACAGGGCGGACCTGGGGTTAGCGGCGGTATGGATGCTGCTTCCGCTCTATGGCTGGGCAGCTGTAGGACTTGCGAGGGCAGAAAAAATTGGAACCGGCAGAAAAGAAAAGCTTTTCTCAGATTCGATGATATGGAATACTGTGGTAGCTGCGGCCGCTCTTGCGGGTGTGGGATATGCGGACATAGTGTGCTTTCTGACGCTGGCGGGAATCACTCTCCTTGGCGCATTGTTTGGGAAAAAGGTTCTGCCGCTTTTGAGTGTGGCAGGAGGAGCGGTTCTGTTTCTGCCCGCATTGGGCAGACTGGCGAATTATCTATTTGCGGATGGTTTCCGGGAACTGGAAATGCCTCTGAAGAGTCTGATGCCGGAGGGATATCGTCTGGGGCAGTATCTTGATACCTATGTATATCGGGATGGTCATCCAGGAATGGGGATGGGTATGCTCTTGTGCCTTCTGACGGGATTGTGGCTTCGGTTTGTTCGAAAGGAGAAAAAGGCAGAGGGCGCAGAGTGTTTTTTCGCAATTATGGCGCTTTTCCTGGGCATCCTCTCCTTGCGGTATTTCCCCTGGGATCTGTTGCAGCGTTTGGGCGTCTGGACGCTGAAGCTGGTGTCTCTGACGGGAACGCCGGTGCTGTTCGGCGGCCTGGCTATGGCGTTTGCGTGCGTACCAGCGGCGGGCGCCATGGGGCGGATAAGCAGACAGGAGAATCGGCTGGCTGCAGTAGCGGTGCCGATGCTTGTGCTTCTGCTTGGTATCGGCGTGTGCGTTTATCAGTGTAATATGCTGACTTATCACAGGATGCCCATGGAGTTTCGGTAATAGTGCGGAAAATTTGTTCCTGTTTCGGAAGAATGAGAGAGGCTTGTAATGGGGAGAGGTTGGAGAAAAATTTTTCTTTTTTTGGCAGTAAGCTTGGTACTGGAACTGATGGTATGGAATGCCCGTGCGTTGTTTTCGCTCGGCGCTACGCAACAGCACCCGGAATATTTTCAGGAGGGAAATTCCGTTTATATAACTGGGATGACCGGAAAGCCGAAATATCTGTATCTGGGGATGGAAGGCGGCGAAAACGGGACGGTGACGGTGAGCCTTTGGCTTCGGGACGAGGGGAATGCGGAGTATTATGAGTTGCCCCAAGTCACACTGTACCCACCTATCGAGAAGAGCAGATATCTGCGGTTGCACAGCTATGGACAGGTGAAAGATATCCGCGTGGATCTGAGCGGAAATACAGAGGGGCTCCGGGTGTCTGAGGTGATTTACGATGCAAAGGTGCCTTGGTTTGTATCGATTCCCAGAATCCTGGCAGTTTTTGCACTGATTTGTCTGGTGTGGGGACTGCGGCCGGGTTCCGCTCTGTATAGTTTCCAATGGAAAAAATGGCAGAAACGTCTGGTAGTCGGCGTTCTGCTAAGCGTCAACATAGTCTTTTTGCTGATCTTGGTGAGGAGCAATCCGGCGTTTTTGGAGCCGCTATGGCCATATCATCAGCAATATCACCGTCTGGCGGTGGCGCTGACCCAGGGAAAAGTATCCATCGACGTGGGAGACGAAAAAATCCTGGATGTGTTGGGCGCGATGCAAAATCCCTATGATTACGAACAACGACAGGCAATCGAAGAGGCGGGACAGGTCTGGGACACCTGCTATTATAAAGGGCACTTCTATGTTTATTTTGGCATTGTGCCGGTGTTGCTTTTTTATCTGCCCTGGTATCTGTTTTTTCATACGGCTTTTCCTACCTGGCTGGGAGTGTTCCTGACAGGGGCCGGTATCCTTGCTGGGGTGTATTACTTTTTGGGGAAAGTGCGCAGACGGTGGTTCCCGGAAAGTCCGTATGTCTGGTATTTGATCCTTGCAGTCATCATGGGGAACAGCATGAATTTGCCCTGCGCTATGCTGCATGCTGATTTCTATTATCTGCCCATCCTTATGGCGTTGGCTTTTTCTCTCTGGGGGCTTGGTCTGATCCTGGAGGCTGCGGAGCGCTGGAATTTTGCAAGCAAGCGGGATGAGAGGGAGCCTAGGGGAAAAAACGGAAAGATTGTGCCAAGACTGTTGGGGGGCGGCTTGTGTCTGGCGCTGACCGCAGGGTGCAGACCTCAGTTTCTGGTAGGGTCTTTTCTGATGTTCCCGATCCTGTGGCAGCAGATTCGGCAGAGCCTGAAGAATGGAGCGGAGCGAAAAGGCCTTGTGGGAAAAGTTCTTGCACTGGCTTTGCCCTACGGGGTTGTGGCGGCGGGGCTAATGTATTATAATTGGGTGCGTTTCGGTTCCGTCTTTGATTTCGGCGCGAGCTATAATTTGACTACCAACGATATGACCCATAGGGGGATGGAACTGGGGCGGCTGCCGGACGGATTCTTTATGTATCTGTTTCAGCCGTTGTCTCTTGGACTGAGATTCCCATTTGCCGAGGTGACCGCCTTTTATTCCAATTATCTGGGGAAGACGGTTCGGGACTGGACCTACGGAGGCGCGTTTTGGACGCATCCGCTTCTGTTGGGGATGTTTGGAATTTTTGCAGCAAAAAGGGGATCTGACCGCAAGGGATTAAAGGGAACCGTACTGACAAGCCTGGCGCTGGCTTTAATCGTGATTGCGGCAGACACGGAGATGGCGGGTATTTTGAACCGTTATTATACGGACTTCCTGTGGCTGCTTATGATTCCGGCGGTTCTGACGTTATTTCAGATGGAGGAGGAACTGCGGAGAAAAAGTACCGGGAGGTGGCTTCTGGTATTTGTCCTTTTGGCCGGCGCCTTTGGGATTATCTATGAGCTTTGTACCGCATTTAGGGGCAGCGGCATTATGAATGACAATGTGCATCGGTATTATATAATTCAATCCTTTTTTCAATAGACAGGACTGTCGTAAACCCCTTTTGGCAAAAAGCGGTTTTAGCGGAACTTTTCCAAAAAGCAGAGTTTAGTCAGATTCGTCTTTGGGGATAATAAGGAGGGATACATGGGACATTGTGCGTGGGCATTTGCAAACGAAGCCGACCGGTTTTATCACGATCAGGAATGGGGAGTGCCGGTACGCAAGGATGACCGCCAGATGTTTGAACATCTGACCTTAGAATGCTTGCAGTGCGGGCTGAGCTGGGGACTGATGATGAAGAAACGGGAGATCTTTCGCCGGTGTTTTGAGAACTTTGAATATGACAGGATTGCGGATTACGGCGAGGCCGATGTACAGCGGATCCTGCATACGGAAGGGATGCTGAAATCGGAGAGCAAGGTTCGCGCAGTCATAAATAACGCCCGATGTTACCGGGAAATCCGGGAAGAGTTTGGCAGCTTCTGCGATTATCTCTGGGCGTACACGGACGGAAAAACCGTTCTGTACGACGGTCACGCCGATGGTGCGATACCGGTCAGCAACGGCCTCTCAGACCGGATCAGCAAAGATCTGAAAAAGCGGGGCTTTAAATTTATCGGGCCGATTACGATCTATTCCCATTTACAGGCATGTGGCATTATCAACGATCATGCGGGGGACTGTCCCTGTTACCAGAGGATCAATGACAGGTATCCGACGGTAAAGATGAAACCGGATCAGGAGGTTGGACAGGCTGGTGCGGGATGAAAAAACTGAATTTCCGCGGGAGGGGAAACATGGAGCATATATCAAACTTTGTCCCGGAAAAGGAGAAAAATTGAGAAAAAATTGAGATAACCGTGATATCCTGATATTGAGTGTACAGAAATAGCGGGCGAAAGAAAGCAGGAGAAACAGATGGGAGTCGGGCAGTATGGCATATCATATCTTGGTCGTTGATGACGAAAGGGAAGTGACGTCAATGCTGGAGCGCTTCCTGACAGGAAATCATTATCAGGTAAGCTGCGCGCTGGAGGGCGCCGAGGCTGTCCGCCGGGCAAAGGAAGAAAAGCCGGATCTGATCCTGCTTGATATCAATATGCCTCAGTTAGACGGGATTGAGATCTGCAGACAGATCCGGGATGCCGTCGCCTGTCCTATCTTGTTTTTGACTGCGCGGGATCAGGATTCCGATAAGGTAGAGGGCTTTGAGGCGGGCGGGGACAATTATATTGTAAAGCCCTTTTCTCTGGCGGAGTTGAAGGCGCGTATTGAAGCCCATCTTCGCAGAGACCGCCGGGACAGGCAGATTCAGAGAAAGGTTTTCGGAGACATTACCATTGACTATTCCGCGCGTGAGGTTTTTGTGCGCGGGGAAACCATTCACTTTAACCGTAAGGAATTTGACATCATAAAGCTTTTGTCTCTGAACAGGGGGCAGGTCTTTGACAGAGGAAGGATTTATGACCGTGTCTGGGGGCTGGAGGGTGACGGAGACGACACCGTTATCATGGAACACATCCGCAGGATCCGGTTGAAGCTTGCTGGCGCCGGGTGCGGGTCCTGCATAGAAACCGTATGGGGGATCGGATACAAATGGATCGGATAAGAAAAGCTTTTCGCAGGGTCCCGATCCCTGTTGCCTTTATCATCTGTAGTCTGAGCTGTCTGCTCGTCTCTTTGGGACTGACAAAGCTAACCGTCTGGCTCGCCAGAAAGAACATAGGCGAGATTGAGGACAAATATGAGGTGATCGTGAATCTTCGCCCGTCGGAAGAAGGAAAACTCTGGACGGACGCGGGTTTTCAACCGGACTCCGATGCGCAGGATCCGCCCAGACTGTTCTATTATTATTCCGTGAAACCTGAAGAGCAGGAGACAGAATACCGGGTTGAGAGAGAAGCGGATACCTATGAGTTTTATTCTGACACCGGAAGACAGGATGATGTGACGGTGGTTCCCGCAGAAGTGGTTTTGGTCAATGCGCAGACATTCCGGGAGACGGACCGGAGAAGATACGATTTTTTCCGATGGCTGGACAGCGCCGCGGCCGTTCTCTGGTATTCGGTCTGTCTTGGTATCGGCGCGGTGGTTTTTTATTTCTGGAAGATTAAGAAGCCTTTCCGTGTTCTGAACCGGGCAGTGAGGAAAATAGCGGGAAATGACTTGGATTGCCGGATCGAATATGAGGGGCAGGATGAATTTGGACGTCTCTGTCATGCCTTTGAGGTCATGCGCCGGGAACTGGTGCGCAACAACCGGAAAATGTGGGATTCCGTTGAGGAACGCAAGCGGCTGAACGCGGCGTTTTCCCATGATCTGAGAACGCCGCTGACCGTACTGCGGGGGCATGTGGATCTGCTTTGCGGTGCGCTTTCGGAGAAATCCCCGGATACCGGAGCCCTCTCAGACTCTGTGCAGGCGATTTCCCGGCAGATTACAAGGCTGGACGCTTATGTAAGCACCATGGGAACACTGCAGCGTCTGGAGGATTATGAACCTTGTGTGAAACGGATCTCTTCCGTTTCGTTGGAAAAGATGGTATATGAGACAGGGACAATGCTGTTCCCTGACGGGAGAATAGAAATCTGCTCAGAGCTGGGAGAAGAGGATCTGGGGATGGACCGGGAGGCGTTCGCTTCGATCTGTGAGAATCTTCTCTCAAACGCCGCCCGCTATGCGCGGAACAGGATCACGGTATCCCTGCGCCGGGAAGGAGAAGGTCTGATTTTTTGTGTGGAAGACAACGGGCCCGGCTTTACTGAAAAGGATCTGGAAAACGCCTCTCTGGCTTACTATCGGGGGGAGAGAACGGAAACCGGCGAAAATCATTTTGGCCTAGGACTTTATATCTGCCAGCTGCTTGCGGAAAAGCTGGGCGGGACGTTGCGTGTGGAAAATGGAACGACGGGCGCAAAAGTAACCGTGAAAATTGAGAAAATATTGAGATTTCCGCAGTAAGCTTCCGGTATGGGGTGTTACGCCCCGGATAGAAGGCTTATTGTACGGAGGTTTCAGAAAATGAAGAATTACGGGAAAAAGTTCTGCGCGCTGGCTGCGGGCGCGGCGCTGTTCTTTGCGGGCTGCGGCGCGGCAAAACCGGCAGACGGTTCGGGGCAGGAAGAATGGGCGTATCTGCCTGAATTTGTAAGGACAGGGGAAGACTGGTCGTTTTCGGATGACGTATTGCTATGGGGAGATACAGTCTGTGGTTTTACAGAGCATGAGGATCCGGAGATGCTTTACGAGCCGGATCTGAAGCGGTATTCTTTGGTGGATGGGAAGACGTGGGATGTCTCTCTGGACTGGCAGAGGGAGACGGATCCGCAAGAAGGCCGGATCATGGACAGGCGTATTCTGCAATTTGCAATAGGGGAGGATGGCAGCCTGTATTGCGTCGTTCGGGAGAAAAGCGAAGCAGCCGACGCATGGTATCTTTACCGGTTCGGCGATGAGGGGGAGCGGATTCTTGCCCGGGATATCTCGGACTGGCTGGGAATTGGAATTTCCCCTTTCCTGTTGACGGGGCATCAGGGGGAAGTATATATTGCCTGCGGGAATACGGTGCGGCGACTGGATGGGGAAGGAAATTTGCTGGACGAGGTCTCTCTGGACAGCGCCGACAGCAGAATTTATGGTTTGGGATATGACGGCGACGGCAGGATGTATGCGGTGTATCGGACGCTTGAATCTTCGGAATCTTTTGGAGGATATGTGGTCATTTCCGGCGACACGGCCGGGTATACGCTGGCGGAGCTGGACTTCGACGCCGGAAAAGCCGTTGACGTCTGTGAGGAATTTCCTTATGAAGCCGACGGAATTTTTCCCGGAGGTTCGGGAAAGCTTCTGGTGTATGACAGCAGCGCCGTCTATGAGTATCAGGTGGAGACGGCGGCCGTCCGGAGACTGTTTCAATGGTTTGACTGCGACGTGACAGGAAACCGCGCAAAAGTGCTGGGGGTGATGGAGGACGGACGAATAGTCGCGTCCTATACCGACGAAAATATAGATGACGGCGGAGCGGGCCTTGTGCTGTTAAAAAGGACACAGACCACGGCGGGACAGGGAAAGGAGATCCTCGTGCTGGCCACATTGTCGGACGATAGCTTCCTGCAGGCTGCGGCGGTGGACTTTAACAGAAACAATGCCGAATACCGGGTGGAAATCCGACAGTACCGTGACGATGACAGCGGCAGATCTTACGAGGACGCGCTGGCGGACTTAAACAACGCCATCGTTTCAAAAGATTGTCCGGATCTTATCGATCTGTCGGGGCTGAACCTGGAGAGTCTTGCGTCGAAGGGCGTATTTGAGGATCTGAATCCCTATCTGGAAGAAAGCGGCGTACTGAGCCGGGAAGATTTTTTGGAAAGTGTGCTGGATGCCTATACATTCGGGGACAGGCTGATAGCGATTCCCCGGCGTTTTATGGTCCAGACGGCGGTGGGCGGTGCGGCAGAACTGGATGGATGCACAGACTGGACCGTAGAGCAGGTGATCGCCTTTGCACAGGCTCATCCCGACGCAGAGCTGTTTGACCGGGGAACAAAGATTTCCGTGCTGGAATATCTGACAAGATGCAGCCAGGAAACTTTTATCGACTGGACAACGGGAGAATGTCGTTTTGATTCGGAACTGTTCCGGAATGTGCTTCGGTTCGCGGGCAGTTACCCCGACGAAGCGGATTCCGGCGTCGATCTGCCGCCGGAGTCCGACAGACTGGCCGACGGCAGACTGCTTCTTTCCCGAAAAACGCTGTTTCAGTTTGAGACTGTACAGACTGATCAGGAAATATTTCAGGGAGCGGTGAGATATGTTGGTTATCCCACCGCAGACGGCAGCGGCGGTCATATCCTGATCGGAGCGGAGCAAAGTTACGGGATTTTGTCCCGATCAGATCATAAGGAGGGCGCATGGAAATTTCTGGAGAGTGTTCTGACCGGAAAGACCGGCAGGTTCCAGACGGGCTTCCCCAGCAACAGGAGCGAACTGGCGCTGGAGATAA
>CANRLX010000077.1 GCA_947631615.1 uncultured Acetatifactor sp. | reverse complement strand
GGCCAATTTTTGAAAGTTGTTTATTGCAGCAAGGATAAAAGCGGCCTGCTGTGGATAAAAGTACGGAAACTCAAGTTCAATTATCTACTTGGATTTCCACACGCCTCATGGTAAAATATACACAAGAGGGCGCATCTCCTTTTACAGGACGGCTCTCTGCACGAAAGTTTGGAAGTTACAGAGGTTACCCATGGAAATCGAACGCAAATACACGATAAAATCACTCCCCGAAAATCTGACCGACTATCCCTTCCACCACATCGAACAGGCCTATCTCTGCACCGACCCCGTTGTGCGCGTGCGCAGACAGGACGATGAATATTACATCACCTACAAGGGTTCCGGCATGATGGCGCGGGATGAATACAATCTTCCTCTGAGCAAGGAGGCTTACTACCATCTCCTTCTGAAGGCCGACGGCAATGTGATCTCCAAGCGGCGCTACCTGATCCCGCTGGATCACCCTGACGTGAAGCTTGGCTTTCCCCACCCTCCTGCCGACTACAGCCTCACCATCGAGCTGGATGTCTTTGATCCTCCGTTTGCCCCTCTGATTATGGCAGAGGTGGAGTTTGGCAGCAAGGAGGCCGCGGATGCTTTCGCGCCGCCGGAATGGTTCGACGAGGAGGTCACCTACCGCAGAGAATACCACAACTCTTACATGGCGATGAGCGATGTGGAAAAAGAGGACGCGGACTAAACAGGGTGGCTCCCCGACATACTTACGGCAAAAAGGCAGACAACAAAGAGAGCAGCCATAAGGAGAAGAACCATAAAGAGAGCAGCCATATTCGGAAATCCATCCGGATATGGCTGCTCTTTCAATATCCTTTTTCCCCTTCTCCGCTTCTCAAAGCAGAGGACGCTGCTGTTTTCGGCTTCTTGCGTTTCGCCGTCACAGCCTCCCGTATACTTTCATCAGCTTCCGTATCTTTCGGGCCAGCTCCCTGGTGAGGGCATCCTCATCCATTCTCCACTTCCAGTTGGTTCCCAGGGTGGACGGCACGTTGATCCGCGCCTCACTCCCCAGCTCCAGGTAATCCTGTATGGGAATGATCGCCGTATCTGCGCAGCTTGCCACCGCCGCGCGGATCATGCCCCACAAAAGCTCCTTCCTGCTGTCCACCTGCAGATACTGCATAGCAAAGCGCACATCCTTCGCCGGCATCTGCTTGATCCAGCCGAGCGTGGTGTCATTGTCGTGGGTTCCCGTGTAGACCACGCAATTCCTGTCGTAATGATAGGGCAGGTACTCGCTGTCCTGCCAGGCGTCAAAGGCAAACTGCAGGATCTTCATGCCCGGATATCCGGTCTTTTTCACCAGCTTCACCACACGGTCCGTAAGAAATCCCAGATCCTCCGCGATCATCGGCTTCCTGCCCAGCTTTTTTTTGACGGCGGAGAAGAGCTCGTAGCCCGGCCCCTTCTCCCAGTGCCCGTTTTCCGCGGTGGAGTCTCCGTAGGGCACAGACCAGTAGGCGTCAAAGCCGCGGAAATGATCGACCCTCACCACATCGTACAGCTCGTAACAGTAGGCGATCCTCTGAATCCACCACTCATACTCCGTCTTCTTATGATACTTCCAGTTATACAGGGGATTGCCCCAGAGCTGCCCCGTGACGGCAAACACATCCGGCGGACATCCCGCCACAGCGGTGGGCCTCCCCTCCTCATCCAGCTGGAACAGCTTCGGATTGGCCCAGGTGTCCGCGCTGTCGAAAGCTACATAGATGGGAATATCCCCCACGATCTCGATTCCTTTTTTATTGGCATACCGCTTCAGGGCCTTCCACTGTGTCAGAAAGAGGTACTGCTGAAAACGGTAAAAGGAGATCTCCTCCGCCAGCTTCTCCCGATATCTGGCCAGCGCCTTCTTCTTGCGGAGACGGATGTCCTCATCCCACTGGAGGAAGCAGACCCCGCCAAAGAAATTCTTCACCGCCATATAGAGCGCATAGTCCTCCAGCCAAAAGCCGTTTTCCCGCACAAAGCACTGATAGTCCGGCCTTTTCTCCACGCCCTTGTCCGTGGCCCGCTTCCACGCCTGACGCAGGATCCGAAAGCGGGAGAGATAAATCTTCTCGTAGTCCACAGAGTGCGGATCCTCTCCGAAATCACAGGCATCGCACTCCTCTCGGGTGAGATATCCCTTTTCGATCAGAAGCTCCAGATCGATATAATAAGGATTTCCGGCAAAGGTGGAAAAGGATTGGTAGGGGGAATCCCCGTAGCCGGTGGGGCCGAGCGGAAGGATCTGCCACAGCTTTTGCCCCGCCTTCTCCAAAAAATCCACAAACTCATAGCTTGCCCTGCCGAACGTCCCGATCCCGTAACGCGAAGGAATACTGGATATCGGCATCAAAATTCCCGATCTTCTCATGTCTTTCAACCTCTCTGAGTGAAATTCCCTTTAGCGGATCTCCCCGCCGCCGTTTTGCTGCTTCATGGTGAACTTCTCGTGATACATCATCTTATCCGCGCGCCTCGCCGTGTCTCCGATGTCATAGTCGATCCTCTTGTCGTACATCTCATACCCGCAGGCGATCTGCATAAAGACATCCTTGCTGCCGTCATTGAAGCGCTTCACCTGCGCCTTCAGCTTTTCCACCATCTGCTTACAGCGCGAAAGACTTCCGTTTTTCAAAAGAACGCTGAACTCGTCTCCCCCCATACGGTAACATTCTCCGGCTTCTCCAAAAATATTCTGGATGATGCGGGCACTCTCCCGAATATAGAGATCCCCCTTCTCATGCCCCAGCGTATCGTTACACTTTTTCAGGTCGTTTAAGTCGAACACGACCACAATGCAGCGCTCCGGATCAAAATTCTCGTCGCCGATCGAGGCGGCGTATGCGGTCCGGTTGTAAAGTCCGGTGAGCTGATCGTGGTACGCCATACGCTCAAAGCTCCTGGCACGCATACCGATCGCCATCAACTGCTTGGCCTCCTTCATGGAGGAGATTCCCTGCACCAGGATGTAGATCAGAAAGCCACAGAGCGCCAGGATCACCATGCTTTTGCCGTCCGTCGCATAATACAACGCCAGATCCGCCAGCAGTCCCACGAAGCAGAGCCCCATGCAGCAGACCGACTTTTTGATCTTCGCGTTCCAGCCGGAGACATGCACCTCCCAGGCCACCATGCCCACGCAGACCACCACCAGAAATAAAAGCTGCAGATGAGTCAAAATCAAAGTCTGCCGAAAGTCCATCCTGTCGGTCAGCTGCAGCACCAGCACCACCAGCATCTCGGCCAGGCTGGTGAAACAGGGAATGTACCAGATCACGCTGTCGCGGTTATTCTGCTGTTCCTTGATAAAGAGCAGAAACGGCACGCTGACCAGAAGAAGCGTCACACAGGACAGCATCGCCATCTGGATCTGCCCCGGGAAGAAAAAGCGCAGCGCCTCCGCGTCCGTGACCTTCCAGAGGCCCAGCATGATGGAGAAAATCCCCAGCATACCCAGCGTCTTGTCGATCTCCGTATTTTTGTAGTTGTACAGCACAAACCCGATAAAGGCAAGTCCTGTCAAAATCGCGGCGATCCCGAACACGCCCGACGGGATGCTTCGGCAAAAGACACCCACCACCACATCGTATTTTGTTCCGAAATAAAAATCCGGCACCGTATCTGCGGAGCTCTCGTAGACGGGCACCAGCTCCACCCGTATCTGCTTGCCGTTGTCCGACTCCGCCAAAGGCACCTGGTTCCAGACGCCGCCCGGCGTCCTTCCGAAGAGGTTCTTCGGATCCGGTTCCACACGGTAGATGCACTCCTCCCCGATATAGACATACACATTCTGATGCTTGGTGTAAAAAATCAACATCTGGTAGGCGTCCTTCACATCCGAAATCGTCCACGTATATATCTGCCGGACTCCGACGGGAGCGTCCGCATCCTCCGTCATACTGAGGGAATAATCCTTCAACAGCTCATAGCCGGATCTGGTCTCGCGGCCCTCCGTCGACAGGGAAAAGGTCAGCATCACATACCCCATGAGGATCGCAAACAGAGCCAGAAACAAAAAATAAGTGTACTGTACGATTTTCTTCAACATTCTTCCGTCCCTCCGTCCTATGTCCATCCTAAACAACGCCGCGTAACCGCAACACTGGCAATGGCAGCCGTTTCCGCGGCAGAGATCCTATTGGATCAGGTACACAAAATATCCCGCGTAGCCGAGGAGCATCAAAACGCCGCCCAGCCTGCCCAGCTTCCGCTTGGGGAGCACACAGGCCAAAAGTAAGAGCATCGCCCCCACCGCCACCGCGCTGTCGATCTTAAAGTCCGCGCGGTACGCCACGGGGGTGATCAGCGCCGTGGTGCCCACCACAAAGAGGATGTTGAAAATATTGCTTCCCACGATGTTGCCCACCGCGATATCCGCCTTTCCCTTCACCGCCGCGGTAGCGCTGGTCACCAGCTCCGGCAGAGAGGTCCCGAAGGCCACGATGGTAAGCCCGATGAACCGTTCGGTCATGCCGAAGGTACGGGCGATCACAGTGGCGGCATCCACCGTGACGTCGCTGCCCCACACGATCAGCACCGCGCCCAGAACGATCATGAAAAGCATCCGCCAGATCGGCATCCTTCGCTCCTCCTCCGCCGCTGGTTCCTCCACCGCATTGACGCCGTGCTTTGCGCACCACAAAAGGTACAGAAGATACAGGATCATAAACGCCCAGAGGATCACGCCCTCCGGCCGGCTGATCCGGTTGTCCCAAAGACCCATGCCGGCCAGGAGAAGCGTCACCAGGATGGTGAAGGGGATCTCGTAGCGGACCGTGGATTTCTGCACCGGAATCGCGCGGATCACGGAGGTCAGGCCCAGGATGACGAGCACGTTCATAATATTGCTTCCCACCACGTTGCCGATGGTGATGTCCGCGCTGTCCTTAAACGCGGCGGAGATACTGACCGCCGCCTCCGGCAGGGAAGTGCCCATAGCCACGATGGTGAGGCCGATGACAAGCTGCGGGATCCCGAAACGGTCCGCCAGCTTGGAGGCGCCCTCCACGAACCAGTCCGCGCCCTTGATCAGCATGACGAAGCCGACCACCAAAAGCAAAAGCTGTACTAAGATCTGCATAGTATTTCCTCCTCGGCAAAACATGAAGCAGTTCCGCGGGAACCCCTGACGTTAAAAAAAGACTTTCAGCACTTATGTGCTAAAAGTCTTGTTCTTTCACATAGCGCGGAAAGCGTGTAACCACGGTTATCACCTGAAAGCAAACCGGGGTATGTTGATTACACGTGACAACTACTCCCTTTTAACTTGTCAATACCGTACCATTTTCTGGGGCATCTGTCAAGCATTTTTTGGGGGAGGACGCGCTTTCCGCCCTGTCATTTTTCCTCTTACAGCCTGTCAAAATCCATGATGAGCATATCCACTTCGCTCCAGTCGTCGTCGCTGATCACGGCTCCGAAGTCGTCGTAGTCGTACCAGTAGAGCTCATTGTCCGGATCGGATACCGGCTGCGCCTGATCCGCGTACTTCTGCGCGATCTCCAGCACCATCTGTCCATAGATGCGCTCCAGCTCCTCCAGCTCATAGTCGACGGAGATCTCATTGTAGGTGTCGATCGCATCCTCCACATCGTCGTGCATCAGATCCATCAGATCCGTGGGGTACAGATTTA
Source organism: uncultured Acetatifactor sp. (assembly GCA_947631615.1). GTDB lineage: Bacteria > Bacillota > Clostridia > Lachnospirales > Lachnospiraceae > Acetatifactor. Next base: position 9,515 of record CANRLX010000077.1, on the reverse strand, counting down.
CCTCCAGGATCCCGTCATAACCGCTCTCGTTTTTCACCGCATAGGTGTTCAGGACCTCCCAGTTGCACTTTGCAAGCACGGTCTTTGCGACCTCCACAAAGCCGTCGTAGGTCTCGTCGTCCACGTAGTCCTCCTCCACTGCGGCCCAGTACATCAGGCCGGACACATAGCTCTCGACCTCGCTCTCGTACAGGCTCTCTCCGGCGGAGCTGCCGACGAAATCATCGTAGGCGTCAAACTCTCCCGCAAAGCTTGCCTTCATCGTGGCGTCAAAGTATTCCACGCTCTTGTCGCTGTTCTTTCCCTCGGCGGATCCCAGAGAGGGAACCGAGCAGGCGGTCAGCTGTACGCACAGCGCCGCACCCACAAGTGCCATCACAAGTTTCTTCATTTTTTCCTCCCTCACGTAACATTTACAAATTTACAGTTTCTCAGGTTATGAACCAATGCGGACAGTGGGACTTGAACCCATACATCTCTCGATACAGGAACCTAAATCCTGCGCGTCTGCCAATTCCGCCATGTCCGCATTTAAACCCCATCATACGCTTTTTTTCACACCTTGTCAAGTGCGTCGGCGCGGAAGGCCGAAGCTGTGCGGAAGCCTCGCGTCAAAGGTCTTCCCTTGCCCGCTCGGGGTCCTCCCGATAGAAGTCCTCCTTAAGCTCCGACACCGCCAGAAAGCATTTCCTGCCCCACAGAAGCGACGCCGGTATCCTCCAGGGCCGCCCGTAGTAATAGTCGTCCGCGACCAGCTGCCCGTCCGCATAGATCTGGGCCACATCCCCCACATACTCCACCTGTACGAAACCGTCCGGCCCGTCCACCTGCAGCTCGCTCCAGGCGACCTTCCTCTCTCCTCCGATGTGAAGCTCCGTCTCATAGGGGGAGCAAAGCGGCGGATCCGCCAGGGGCTTCACCGTGAGAACGGCCTTTTTCTGCGGCGTTCCCCCCTCATGCTCCTCCAGCGCATCCTTCGTCCATCGGAAATAACGATACCTTCCCCCCTGCACAGACAGGATCTCTCCGTCCTTCTCGTAGAGGTCGCACTCATCCCCCAGATAGATCTGCCCCGCCAGCCTGCGGAGATACCTCGCGTATTTCCAGGGAACCGTCACCAGAGACAGCTTCCCGATATGCGCAATGCCCGCCTTCTCTGTGGCTCCGGCCGTTCCCTCAAGCTCCTCCCTTCCGGCAAACTTATAACGTGCCTTCACTCCCGGGATCTGGGCAAAAAACACGGTGTTGCCGCTAAGACAGACGGGCTGCGCCGTCGCATACTCCAGCGTCTCGCCGGCCAGGGAAATCCCAAAGGGCAGATAGAACGCCACATCCCCCTTCACGGAGAGCGGCGGAAACTTCACGCGCCCCGTGTCGATCACCACGTCCTCCAGATCCGCAAGGTGTCCCAGCCGCTGGTGATGATTGACAAACACAAATCCGCTCTTCCCGTCCGTGCGCATACCATAGCGCAGAGAGGTCCCGTCGTCCGGCGTCACCTTCTCCATGCCGTTCACCGCCTCCATGGGAGCCAGGATCTCTCCGAAGTCCTGGGCAAAGAGATGCAGCAGATTGAGGAGCCGGTACTGCTCCCGAACCTCGCCGTACTCCGAGAGCGGCGCCTGGAAGTCGTAGGACAGAATGGGATAGTCGTTGGGGTAGCCGGAGGCCCTGGTCTCGTTGAAGGTGGAGAGCTTTCCCAGCGGGTTCGTGCCGCCGTGATACATATAGTAGCCGATCAGGTTGTTGCCCACGCCCAGCTTTACCAGAGACATCGCATAGGCGTCCATCCCCGTCACAATCGGCCTGCGGTGGTGCGTGGGCTCCAGGCCGGGCCCCAACTCGCAGGTGGCAAAGGGGTATTCCTCATAGGGAAGCCGCCAGCCGTCCTCGTCCACCACCTTGATCAGATCCGCCCCTACCGCCGCGTCGTTTCTCTTTTTCTCAAACACATAATGCTCGGAGGGCGGGAGCTTCTCCGTGTGCTCCGCCCAGGGGGCGTCCACATACGCGCTGAACACCGGCAGTACTTCCTTCACGGGGATCTTGGCGCCGTAACTGCTGTTCCAGCCGGTCACCGTGTAGAGGGGCACCTCATACCCGATCTCCTGCGCCATCTGCTTCAGGCGAAGAAGATGCTCCGCGTTGTCCGTCAGCTCGTTTTCAAGCTGCACCGCGATGATGTTGCCGCCGTCCTTATAAAAAAGCCCCTTCACCTGTTCGTAGATCTTCTCCAGCCAGATGCGCACCAGCGCCAGATACTCCGGATGATTTTCCCGAAGCGCAAATCCCTTCTGCACCAGCCAGTCGGGGAATCCGCCGTTTCTGCACTCGCCGTGGGCCCAGGGCCCCACCCGCAGCACCATATCCATGCCGGCCTTCTCCACCAGCTCCACAAAGGCTCTGATATCCCTGTTTCCGGAGAAATCAAACTCTCCCTCGATCTCCTCGTGATGGATCCAGAACAGATAGCTCGCCACCACGGTGATACCGCCCGCCTTCATCTTGCAGAGCTCGTCGTACCAGCGCTCTCTGGGACAGCGGGAAAAATGAAATTCCCCCATGACGCCGATCCACGGCTTCCCGTCTCTCTCCAGATACAGATTCGTCACATCGATACGCCCTCCGTCGGGATTGGCCCCGCCCAGGTGCAGATGTCCTCTCTTAAGCGGAGACGGTTCATACTTTTGAAACTGATAGACCATTGGGCCTCCTTTCTTTTTGAAAACCAGGGTCGAACCATGGTTTAAAAAAGGGAAGTGCTGAAAAATCAACACTTCCCACATTTTGTTTTCTCAATGAGACATCGGGGATTCGAACCCCGGACAACTTGATTAAAAGTCAAGTGCTCTACCGCCTGAGCTAATATCCCACAAAACCAAAAAGCAGGGCTAGCTGGATTCGAACCAGCGAGTGCAGCAGTCAAAGTGCTGTGCCTTACCGCTTGGCGATAGCCCTAAACGTATGACCCCAAGCATGCCTTTCGGCACATCTGCAGCACACAAAGGTGGATAAAGGGATTCGAACCCTTGGCCTCCAGAGCCACAATCTGGCGCGCTAACCAGCTGCGCTATACCCACCATATACGAGACGGGGGCTGCTATCTCGCCTCCCTCTCAATGTGCCCGAAGGGATTCGAACCCCCGACCCACGGCTTAGAAGGCCGTTGCTCTATCCAGCTGAGCTACGGACACACAGTCAAATTTACGCCTTGCGCATCAAACCGACGAAGAATATTTTAACGTATTCTTCGCCGGTTGTCAACACTTTAATCAATTAACTTTCATGATTTCACTTCATTTGACTTTTCGTTTTTGATTTTCATTATTTGACGTCCATCTTTTGCCTTTTATCATTTGACTTCCATCATTTGATTTTCATCTTTTGACTTTTATCTTTTGACTTTTAGCTTTTGACTTTTAGCTTTTGATTTCCATCATTTGACTTTTATCATTTGACTCTTAGCTTTTGATTTCTAGCTTTTGATTTCTAGCTTTTGATTTCTAGCTTTTATTTTCGCATCCGTTTTACACCATGTCAATCACAATGTGACGCGGCTGTCCCTTGATCATGATAGGCGTCAGCTCCGCCTGGATCAGAGGCTTGATGTAGTTCACCAGCTGCTGGCTCACATTGGTGCCGTCCTCGGTGATCCACTCCAAAGGCACCTTCTTCTCGATATTGGCGATCATATGCACGTCGTAGAGATCCGTGGTGCAGATATAAGGCTCGCTGGAAACACGCTTTAAGATGACCATCTTGCCCGTGTCACCGTCAAAGGCAGCCTTCACCGCGGAGCCGCCCACCTGATATGCCTCGGTGATATCCACGCGGGAGGTCAGATGGCCCGCACATCTCTGCAGCGTGGAGAGTTCGATCGCCCTGGACTTGCAGCCGTACTTCTCGCTCACCAGATCCGCCAGATACTTAGCGGTTCCGCTAAGCTGCTTGTGCCCGAAAGAGTCCACATACTCGGTGTGATCCGTCAGCTCAAACACATACTTGTCATCGGGTGTCTTGATTCCCTCAGACACGGCGACCACGACATTTTTCTTGGTCTCCAGAAGTTTCCCTACCCTCGCGAGGAAATCGTCCACATGGAAGGGAAGCTCCGGCAGATAGATCAGATCCGCACCCTCGCAGTCCTCACACTTTGCCAGGGCAGCCGCACCGGTCAGCCAGCCCGCGTTACGTCCCATGATCTCGATCACGGTCACCTGCTTAAAATCGTATACCAGGCCGTCTCGGATCAGCTCCTTGGTAGCGGATGCAATGTACTTGGCAGCGCTGCCGAAACCGGGCGTGTGATCGGTCACCGCAAGGTCATTGTCAATGGTCTTGGGCACGCCCATAAAGCGGATCGGGCTGTTGATCTTCACGGAGTAATCCGTCAGCTTCTTGATGGTGTCCATGGAATCGTTTCCGCCGATGTAAAAGAAGGCGGTGATCTCGTACTCCTTCAGGATGTCAAAGATCTTGTTGTAGACATCCTCGTTGCCCTCAATCTCCGGCAGCTTATAGCGGCAGGATCCCAGAAATGCGGAGGGTGTTCTCTTGAGCAGCTCCAGATCCAGATCGGTGCGGATCTTCTCTTCCATGTCCACGATATTTTTCTCGAGGAAACCGTGAATACCGTGTCTCATGCCGTACACCTTGTCGGCTCCAAGCTCCTTGGCGGTCTCAAAGACTCCTGCCAGGCTGGAGTTGATTACGGCGGTCGGTCCGCCGGACTGTCCTACAATGATGTTGTTTGCCATATGTACCTCCCTAATAGAATAAATTGTGACTGCATAGATGACCATGCGGCCGTCACATGCCTCGGTTATGACCATACAGCCGCCACATGCCTCAACTATGGTCATACGGCCGCCACATGCCTCAACTATGGTCATTATATCATAGCCCAGCAATTTGCACAACATTTTCCGTTAAATAATAAAAAAATTATTCATTTTACCAATAACGGCGACATTGCCAAAAAAGCACCTTCTACAGAGGGTTGATCGAGGTTTCCCTGTATTTCCGGTTCCAGCCAATGGTATCCTCTACGACCAGGGCTTGTGCGGAGTCCTCCGTCAGCCGGACAAACAGCTCCGTCGAAATATCCTCCTGTTCCAGCGCGCGGGCCACCCGTTCCCGCAAAACGCGCAGCTTGGAAACCATGTTCTCATGATTTTCCAGATTATATTGAAAATGATTCTGCTGCAGCTTGGAGGTAAAATATCCGGCCCATGCCGGCAGAAGCAGCGCCAGCATATTCAAGAAGGATTTCAGCATACCGCTGTCCAAAAACAGTTCCTGCGTCCCCTGGGCAGATAATACAGACAGCGCAAACTGCAGGATGGCTCTGACCAGGATCATGACAAAGCCGAGATAAAAGAGCTTCTTCTGCCATTTTTTCAGGGAGTCCACAATGGCCCTATAACGCTTTCCGGAGGCCTCATGATATGCCGACTGGTTTTCCAGCATTTCTTCCATATGCTCCAGAAGCTCACGGGCCGTGCTTGTGTCGATCTTCTGTCTCCCGGGCTCCACATCGTCTGCCACGTGCCGCAGCATCCCGTACAGCTTTCTGTCCTTGCCGCACAGCTTCCGCAAATCAAGCTCAACGCCATAGGGGGTAACGTGGATCATCACCCGCAGGATTTCCGCCACATACCGATTGTAGGCAAACCCTTCCCTATAGCGGAAAAAAAGCGGATCTTTTGACATCCGGTACGCGTGGAGATTTATATATCCATGGATCAGAAAGCCGGTGCCCGCCAGAAGTCCGGTCAGCAGCTCTGCCTCCGCGGCGGCAGTCGGGACGATTTGGGCGACCATCCCTCCCACAAGAGTCTCCACATAAAAACCTATCGCCAAAAATACCGTCGCCACAAAGGGCAGGATGCTCCGCTGGTACAGAATCGCCCGAAACCGTTGGTTCAGTCGGACCGCCGCGGAATCAAACCGCTGGAATTGATCCAGGAGAAGCCGGCGGACCGCCTCTCTGCTGGCGGATGATTGTTGGCTGGCGGCTACATTTTGGCTGCTTGCCGGTTGCTGGCTGGCTGCTTCTTTGGACTGATAATCCTGTTTTAGCAGTCTGTCTTGTTCGCTGGGATATTCCGTCATGTACGCTTTATATTTTTTCAGATATCTCTCATAGCGCTTCTGCCAGAAATTCATAAACCAGGTGCTTTTTTCCTCGATCTCAATCGGCCGCAGCCCGTCCCTTTCCACGGGCCCGCACACGGCCTTCAAATACTCCTCACTGTATTTTTTATAAAAGGATTCCCAGAGACAATAGATCTGCTTGGTTTTTGCGGAAATCCAGATACAGGGAGTTTCCCTTTCATACGCAATTTTCAGAAGCTCCCATGTGGCACCGGACATTTCCATAACGTCTTCCTTCCAGACTGCGATCAGGATATCGGACCGGTCGCATATGGCTTCCCCGATCTGATTTCTGAGGACCGTGTCCGTTTGAACCGTCTGTGCGCACGTTACGCCGTCGTCCGCATCCCCGCGCATCCGATAGGACATGAGCGGGAAGCCGTGCGGCGCGTTCCATGCAAACCACGCTGCGCCTGTGTAGGGCCGGCTGACGACCAACTGTATTGGAGCATCTCCATCCGGTGGGCACAGATACTCTCTGATCTGCCCCAAAATCCGGTCGACAATGCCGAACAGCTCGGCATCCGATGGCAGCTCCCCCGCCAAAGCAACTCTCCATTTCATAAGTCTCTTCCTTTCCCCCATCTTGTAGTTCAGACAGGCCCGCACACTATTCCCCTGTCGTCTCTATGGTCTCTAAAATCATTACGCGGGACGCCGACGCCGGAATCTCAAGCTCGACCCGTTTCAGGGAGCCGCTTCCATCGGTGTCCGCACGCAGTACAACAACGTTGTAATTCTCATCTTCCGAAATCTGGTCTCGCAGATCGCTGTATTCCGAGTAATCATGGCACGGAGTTCCGTTTACCGAAATAATGATATCGCCTATCCGATACTGCTCGTTTCTGGGAACGCCCTGTTCATAGCCTGCCACCACCAGACCGTAGTTGATGCCCGTTTCCGGTATATTGTCGATAAAACGTACCATTGCCGAACAATACTCCTGCGCATATTCATCGCTTCCGGCCACGGCCTCACGATAATAATCCAGGCATTTTACAGCCTCGTCATATAAGCCCAGCGTGAGAAAGCGCCGCATTTTCCCCCACAGAATCCCCGGCTCATCCGCGGGGTCTGGCGCAAACTTGACCCGTGCCTCATTTTTCTTTTCTTCCAGTTCCCGCTTTGCGTCCTGCAGCTCAACCTTCGCTAACGTCAGGTTATCCGCCTTGTCCAACGTCGTTTCCACTAACGCTCTTGCTTCCTCCTCCGGCGTTCCCTCCTCGACCATCTGGCGTATGAGCTCCGCACGGCTTTCCATCAGCTGTGCATGGGTATTCCCTATCTGCAGATTGATCTTGTCCATGGAGCGCTCTATGAAATTCCAGCACTTTTCCTCTTCGCTCTTCAAAACCTCTTCCTCATGTTCCCAGCCGGAGGCGGACAACGGAATAAAGTACAGCGTCGGAAGAAACTCATATTTAAAGGCCTTTAACGCGCTCTCCTCGGTAACCGGAAGCAGCATCTGGTTGGTGGCACAGGCGACAGATTCCATCTCCTGCTCCAATATCTCCTGATAACAATCCAGGATATTTTCGATCTCCTGCTTCTCAACGTAATTGTCCGGATCTGTCATATATTCCAGATAATAGATATCGTCCAGACAGGAGTCCCTAAATGTCACCAGATAATCATGCGCGGCAACGGCATCCGCCAGAGAAAACGGCGAGTCCGCCAACGATGCGTTCAGACTGTCAGACATCTGGCTGGCGGAAAGATCCATCTGGTACAGAGACCGCCTGGCGCTTTGCAGGCTTGTAAGAAGGGAATCCCGGCTCGTACTGTCACCGTGATCCAAATACTGATTGCAGGCATAGTACGCGTCATTGAGATAATCCGCCGCCTGTTCGATCTGTTGAAGATTTAGCTCTATGTAATACAGAAAGGTTTCCGTGACGTTTTTCTCTTCTTCCGTGCGGGGATAGGAACTGCTGCGGCCGCGGTAAACCATTGAAACGGCAAGGCCTCCGATCGCCGCCACAACAAGAAACGCCAGGACAAACAGCCACTTACGCCGTGCCGTAAGCCGCCGCCCCTTTTTCTTCTGATTTGACGTAAGAAAAGAGGTCAACTTTTCCATAAAGGCATCAAAAAACTGATAATTGGATTCCACTCCGTTTTTGTACCGCAGCGGTGCAATGGAATCCGGAAGCGTTTCCGGAAAAGTGAAGCCCCGCAGTATGACGGGAATAATATTCTTATTCTTCCCCAGCGCATATTCCAGCTCCAGACGCACAAAGTCCTCCTCGTTATCACAGCGATCCAAAGCGCCGGGCGAAAGAACGATCAAAAAATCACGACACCCGTCGATCACCCTGTACAGCTCGGTATTAAAATCTCCCGACCGAAGGGATTCCACATCCAAAAAGACGCGGTATCCCGCCTCTGTCAGCTTGTCCCTGAGTATTTTCGCTGTGGCTTCCCCTCCGTCCCGCCGATAGGAAAGAAATATATCATAGTTATCTTTCATCCAAACTACCTCCGGATTGCTTTCCAAATTTGCAATTTATTATCAATTTGTCATCATTTTATTGACAGTTTGCGATAATTTGTTGTCGATTTATCATTTATTTGTTGTTTATTTGTTGTTTTTTGTTATAATGTCTCAAATATTTTACATTTACAGTATCGATGGCCAGCCGACCGCCACATGCCCAGATCCAGAATATTACACTGCCAGCGCAGACCGGGAAGCGCCGCTTAGCGGCATTTTCCGGGCAAGCGGTGGCAGCCTGGGATAATACACCGCGTTTGCGGTGATAAGCCGGTGGAACCGGCTTAGATTCTGCGTCAGCAGAATTATTATACCACCAGCGCAGACCGGGAAGCGCCGCCAAGCGGCATTTTCCGGGCAAGCGGTGGCAGACTGGGATAATACACCGCGTTTGCGGTGATAAGCCGGTGGAACCGGCTTAGATTCTGCGTCAGCAGAATTATTATACCACCAGCGCAGGCCGAGAAGCGCCGCTTAGCGGCATTTTCCGGGCAAGCGGTGGCAGCCTGGGATAATACACCGCATTTGCGGTGATAAGCCGGTGGAACCGGCTTAGATTCTGCGTCAGCAGAATTATTATACCACAAAGTGTTATTATTTAGCAACCATAGTAAGTCATAGTCTCATTTTAATTGTATGTGTCATGATCTTTTCACCACAGTGCAGGACACAATCCTTTCACGGCAAACTGAACACAATCACTTCGCAGCAGGTAGACCACAGTTATTTCGCTGTGGACCGGACCCGATCACTTCACGGCAGGCAAAGATATGTCTGCATAGTAAAAAAGCTTGAGTTTCCGTACTTTGCAATAAGAGGAATAAAAAACAACAGTTGGGGATGTTCCGTTGTCATCATATGGAGA
>CANRLX010000076.1 GCA_947631615.1 uncultured Acetatifactor sp. | reverse complement strand
CCGCTGTCCTGATGGATGTAATGGCTTCCGCCGCCCTGCTGCTTCACATAATAGAGCGCCTTGTCCGCCTTCAAAAACAGCGTGGCAAAGTCCGCTCCTCCGCTGTAGACGACCGCCCCCACGGAGACGGACAACCCCTCCAGCTCCGGATTTTCCGCAATCTCCCGCTCCAGGTTTCTCTCAAAGGTCTCCAGGGCGCCGGCCGCTTCCTCCCTGGAGTCCAGGCCGGGAAACAGCGCCGCAAATTCATCTCCGCCGAAGCGGGAAAAGATCATTTCCCGCCCCATGCTCCGGATGCCGTCTGCCGTGACCCGCAAAAAGAGATCTCCCCGCACAAATCCGGTGGTGTCGTTCACCCTGCGGAAATGATCCAGATCGAACAGCATCAGGGTCCCTCCCCCCGCCTCCTGCAGCGCCTGCCGCATAAGCTTCTCTCCGGTGCCGCGGCTGCAGGCGCCGGTCAGGTCGTCGGTCAGTATCTTTCCGGCGATCTTCTCCTCGTGCTTCTCCATGACCCTGCTCCATATTTGGGTCACTTCTTTTAAATGCTGCTCCTCCGCCGCTATCATCTCGCCGCTGTCGATGCGTCCCTCGCGGATCATGCGGATCAACGCCCGCGCCACCCTCGGATCAAACTGCGTTCCCACGCCCTTCTCCAGCTCCGAAAGGACCTCCTCCCCGCTCAGATGTCTGCGGTAAACGCGATTGCTGGTCATGGCGTCATAGGCGTCGGCCACCGCGATAATACGGGCTATAAACGGGATCTCCTCCCCCTTAAGCCCCTCCGGATATCCCTTGCCGTCGTACCTCTCATGGTGATATTTGGCGCCGATATCAACGCCCTGTATCATGCTGATGTCCTTTAAGATCTCCCCGCCCATGACGGGATGCTGCTTCATCAGATGGTATTCTTCTCTGGTCAGCTTGCCCGGCTTATTCAACACGGAGTCGGGAACGCCGATCTTGCCGATGTCGTGGAGCAGCGCAACCGACCGGATATTCTGTACCTCCTCGTCGGACATCCCAAGCTCCTCTGCCAGGGCGGCGGAATACTCGGATACGCGCTTGGAGTGCCCCTGTGTGTAACCGTCCTTGGCATCTATGGTGTTTGCGATGGTGGTGATGGACTGCAGCGCCATCTTCTGGATCTCGCTGTTTTTCTCGTTCAGCATCCGCATGTAGGCCACATTCTCGTCCGTGATCTGGTCGTATAAGCGGGTCGCCGCATAGGAGCCGCCAAAACACAAAAGAAGGAGCGCTATCTGGATCTCCGCATCCTTACTGTTGGACAGATTCATAGCGCCGGTGTAAAATTTATGGATTATGGAAATGAGATTGACCGCAAGCGATGCGATCCCCGTACACAAAATCAGCCGCGGCTGATGATACAGAACTAACAGGGACAGCATGGGAAGGATGTAGCTGAAAACCATGCTGGTGCTTCCCGTCAGCATACTGAAAATATACATCACAAAATAGCCCACTACAATGCAGTAGCGCAGCTCATGTCTGTCCGGTCTGCGAAGATACAGATACAGGCAGAGAAAGGCCGGCACAGCCGTCGCCAGCATAAAAACGCACAGATAGCCGATCTGCCGCTCACCTTTCAGCACTTCCCCGCAGTAAGACACAAACAGTACGGCAACGATCACCATCCAGCCGACCACCAGATTACGATTGATTTTTTGCACCTGTGAGTTCATGACATTCTCCTTTGTCATCCCTATGCCGCTGTCGGTTCCTACACAATATTATAATAAAATTTCCAATCGACCACAACCACTTTTTCCACTAATGGCAGAAAACATCAAAAAGCCTCCCGCACGCCGCAACGCGCACAGGAGGCCCGCTCTTACAGGTTCCCTTATGACCGGCAAAGCTTCTTTAACGCCTTCTCCTGGATCAGACATTCCCCGTGCTCCCTCAGAAGGAGCAGGTGGCTCTGATCCGCCGCATAAAGCTCTCCAAACTCCAAAGCCTGCACACAGGCCTTGCTGTACCGCTCGTAAGCGGCGCCGCCCTTCTGCAGATAGAGATAGAACGTCCCGCCCAGTTTGTACAGACTGCTCTGCACACGCAAGGTCGCAGGCATAGCCGCCGCGTACTCCATCACGCTTCCCAGGCTTTCAAAGGAAAAGATCGCGTAGTCCGGTCTCTGGCCGGATGCAGAAGCGTCTCCCTGCTGCAGGTGGTCGGCGAGCTGCTTTTCGTATGTAGGCTGCCCCGACGCGGCCCCCAGCTTCTCCTTCGCCTGCATCAGCACGTTGCGCATCTGCTTGAGATACTCTACGATCTGTTCCCCCTCCTTCCCCTCGAAGGGCTCCTTCTCGGAGAAGGTGAGCACCAAGCCCTGCTCCGGCAGCATCATGATCTGGAGGTCAAAGGCAAACTGGGGCGGCTTGTAGCCCACCTCCTCCTCGGCCTGCTCAATGATCTCCTTCACGATCTCCTTGGCCTTCTCGCTGCGGAGCACAAAATCTTTATAGTCAATGTCGTACTCTTCCAATTCCTCATTGGAAAGGAAGCATTTAACGGTTTTATCATCAATGCGTTCAATTTTCATAAAAACCCGCCTTTCCAAAAATAGTTTTGTTTCCAAGATTCATCATAACATAGGATCGAATATTTTTCTATAGGAATGTTTGGAAAAAAAGTGTATTCTCTGCTATAATAGAGCTGGCCGAGGTCCATGTGACCGACAAATCCGGCCAGGGAAGGGAAATCTATGGAGCTATATATTGTACGCCACGGCGAGACCGTCTGGAACGCCGCCGGCAAAATACAGGGAAATACGGATACGGAGCTAAACGAGGCGGGGCGCTCGCTCGCGGGTGAGCTGGGACGGCGGCTGGAGGATGTGGCCTTCGACCGCATCTATTCCTCCCCCCTGATACGCGCCTACGAGACCGCCTGCCTGATACGCGGCCACCGCAATATCCCGATTATCCGCGATGACAGGCTGCGGGAGATCCATTTCGGCGTCCTGGAGGGCACCCACTTCAGCGAGTGGATGCGAAAGGACAGCCCTTATCATTACTTTTTTGACGAGCCCGCCCATTATCTTCCGCCCGAGGGCGGCGAGTCCTTAGAGCAGGTGTGCTCCCGCGCCAGGGAATTTCTCACTCAGGTGGTGGAACCCGCCTGGGAGACCGCGGAGCGCATCATGATCGTGGCGCACGGCGCGCTGAACAAGGGGCTGATGTGCCATATCGAGGGACACGGGCTGGAGACCTTCTGGGGGGAGGCCCTGCAGAAAAACTGCGAGGCAAGTATTTTTCATTACGACGGCACGGCCTGGACCGCCGCCTCATAAACATTCGGACACGGGAGAGAGATATGAAAGAAATCAAACATGGTACGCCGAAGCTGCGCTACGACTTTGACACTGCCGTCGACCGGCGCAACACGGCTTCTCTGAAATGGGAGGTATCTGCCCGAGAGCTGCCCATGTGGGTGGCGGATATGGATTTCCAGACGGCTCCGGAGATTCAAGAGGAGCTTCTCAAGCGGCTGACCCACGGCGTTTTCGGCTATTCCGTCGTGCCAAAAGAGTGGTACGACGCGATCCAGGGCTGGTGGGACAGGCGCCATCATTTTCACATGGAAAGAGACTGGCTGATCTTCTGTACCGGCGTTGTGCCGGCGCTCTCCTCCATCGTCCGCAAGATGACGACCGTGGCCGAGAATGTCCTGATCCAAACGCCGGTCTACAACATTTTCTATAATTCCATCCGAAACAACGGCAGGAATGTGCTGGAAAGCCCGCTTGTGTATGACGGGAACGGCTATTCCATTGATTTTGCCGATCTGGAGGAAAAGCTGTCCCTCCCCCAGACTTCCCTGATGCTCCTCTGCAATCCGCACAATCCGGTGGGGAAGATCTGGGACAGAGATACCCTCGCCCGCATCGGAAACCTGGCCGCAAAGCACCATGTGCTGGTCGTGTCCGACGAGATCCACTGCGACCTCACCGACCCCCACAGAGAGTACATCCCCTTCGCCTCCGTCAACAGGGAGTGCAGGGACAACAGCATCACCTGTATCGCACCCACCAAGGCCTTCAATCTCGCCGGACTGCAGACGGCGGCGGTATGTGTTCCGGATCCGGTGCTTCGCCATAGAGTGGACCGCGGCCTGAATACCGACGAGGTGGCGGAGCCGAACGCCTTCGCCGTGCCCGCCGCCATCGCGGCGTTTACCAGGGGCGAAGCGTGGCTGGACGATCTTCGGGAATACCTGTTTGCAAACAAGCAGACGGCGGCCGCGTTTTTTAAGGAGAAGATACCGCAGCTAAAGCTCGTCCCCTCGGAGGCGACCTATCTCCTCTGGCTAGACTGCAGCGGCATCTGCGACGATTCCGAGAAATTACAGACCTTTCTGCGGCGGGAAACGGGGCTCTACGTCTCCGACGGCGCGCAGTACGGACAGACGGGGAAGGCTTTCCTGCGGCTGAATATCGCCTGCCCCCGCCAAACGCTCCGAGACGGATTGGAGCGCCTGCGCCAGGGTGTGGAACGCTTCGCGGCCTCTACCTGACAATAGCGTCATATTTTTCCGGCCTTCTGTCCCGAAAAAGTCCCCAGCTAAAGCGCATTTCCTCCAGCTGCTCCAGGTCAAAGGTGTGGAGCAAAACCGTTTCCTCCGCTCTGTCCGCGGCCTCAAGCACCTCTCCGGTCTCGTCCGTGATAAAGGAGGATCCGTAAAAAACCAGCGCGGAGGACTGTCCGTTGTTCTCTTTCGAGGGGGCTACCCGCTCCTCCCCAACGCGGTTTGCCGCGATCACCGGCATCACATTCGCCGCCGCGTGACCTTGCATACATCTGCGCCAGTGAGGCATACTGTCACATTCGAGAATGGGCTCGGAACCGATCGCCGTGGGGTAAAGGAGCATCTCCGCCCCCATGAGCGCCATACATCTCGCCGCCTCCGGAAACCACTGATCCCAGCAAATCCCCACTCCGATCCTGCCATATGCCGTATCCCACACGCGAAATCCGGTATTTCCCGGGGTAAAGTAAAATTTCTCCTGGTAGAAGTGATCGTCCGGTATATGCGTCTTGCGATAGACCCCCAGCACGCTTCCGTCCGCGTCGATCACGGCAACCGAGTTGTAAGTCACATTGCCCTCCCTCTCAAAAAAGCTGATGGGCAGCACCGCCGAAAGCTCCTTCGCCACCCTTTGGAAATGAAGGACCGCCGGATTTTCCGACACTTCTGTCGCTAAATTATAGGAGTCGTAATTGCGCTCCTGGCAGAAATACCAGGTCTCAAAAAGCTCCGGCAAAAGGATGATCTGTGCGCCCTTTCCCGCAGCCTCCCGCACCAGCCTATCCGCCGTCTCTATATTCTCCTCACGGGAACGGCTGCAGCACATCTGAACTGACGAAACTGTCACTTTTTTCATAGGAACCCTCCTGTCAGGCGCTCTCTCTCCGCCGGAATCTGCTGGGTGATACAATGAATATTTCCCCCGCCGATCAGGATATCCCTGGCGGGAATCTGCACCACCTCTCTGGTGGGAAACAATCTCTGCAGTATCTCCCTCGCCCGCTCGTCCGCCGGATCGTCAAACCCCGGCATCACGACCGCGCCGTTGGAAATATAAAAATTCACATAGGACGCCGCGAGCCGCTCCCCCGGTGTGCGCGTAGGCTGGTCCTGGCAGAGATCCAGCCCGCCGCACTCCTCCTCGGTGACGGTCACCGGCCTGGGCAGAGGAAGCTTATGGACGGTGATGCGCCGCCCCTTAGCGTCCCTCGCCTGCTCCAGCGCCTGAAGGCAGGCCCTGGACATCGCGTACTGCACATCCGTCTCATCCTCCGTCCACGCCAGCACTACCTGAGCGGGCGCCGTGAACGCACAGATATTATCCACATGCTCGTTGGTCTCGTCGTTGTATATTCCACAGGGGAGCCAGATCACGACGGACACCCCCAGATATTCCCTCAGCGTGTTTTCGATCTGCTCCCTGGACATCTCCGGATTGCGCCCTCTGCTGAGAAGGCACGCCTCCGTCACCAGACAGGTGCCCTCCCCGTCCACGTGGATGGAGCCGCCCTCCAGGATAAAATCTCTCTTGTCGTACACATCCCGCTCCAACAGGTCGCAGAGCTTTCTCGCCATACGGTCGTCCTTATCCCAGGGGAAATACAGCCCGTCATAGAGCCCGCCCCAGGCGTTGAAGCCCCAGTCGATCCCGCGGACGTCGCCCGTTTCGTTTCTCACAAAGGTGGGCGCATAATCCCTCGCCCACGCATCGTTGCTCTCCATCTCCACCACGCGGATGTGCGGAGGGAGGAGCGCCCTGGCATTGTCGTACTGCGCGTCGCTGGCGCAGACCGTCACCTTTTCCGAACGGGCGATGGCCTCCGCCACCCGTACAAAGGCCTTGCGGGCGGCATAACCGCCATACTGCCAGGAGTCCGCCCTCTCCGGAAAGATCATGATACATCCCTCGTGCGGCTCAAATTCCGCCGGCATATGATAGCCGTCCCGGGACGGCGTCGTATCTCTCAGTATTCTCATTCCGATCTCCATTCCGAAGTGCCGCAGATTGCCCTTCTAAAGCCGTTCCCGAAAATCCTCATAGGAAAACCTCCGCAGGATCCGATAGTCTCCGCTCTTCTCGTGAAGCGCTATGGCGGGGAGCGGCATCCCATTGAAGGTGTTGTTTTTCACCATAGAGTAGATCGCCATATCCTCAAAGACAAGGCGGTCCCCCTCCCGAAGCGGCCGGTCGAAGGAGTATTCCCCGATCACGTCTCCCGCCAGGCAGGTGGGCCCTCCCAAGCGGTAAGTAAAGGGGCCCTCCCCCGCTTCCCTGCTGTCCCTTAAGGGCGGCCGGTAGGGCATCTCCAGCACATCCGGCATATGACACGCGGCGGAGGTGTCCAAAATGGCCAGACGCACGCCGTTCTCCCCCGTCTCCAGCACGGTGGTCACCAGCTCTCCCCCGTTTAACGCCACCGCCTCGCCGGGCTCCAGGTACACCTCCAGGCGATAGTTTTCCTGGAAGCGCCGAATACACCGCTCCAGCCTGGGAATATCGTATCCGGGGCGGGTAATGTGGTGCCCGCCGCCAAAGTTGATCCATTTCATTCCCCCCAGGTATTTCCCGAATTTCTCCTCCACCGCTGCCAGGGTCTTCTCCAAGGCGTCCGAATCCTGCTCGCACAGCGTGTGAAAATGCAGGCCGTCCAGACGGGAAAGGAGTTCCCTCCCATCCGGCTCCGCAAGGCCCGCCTCAAAATTGGCTCTGGTAACTCCCAGCCGAGATCCCGGCGCACAGGGGTCATAGATGGCATGTCCCTCCTGGGTGGAGCACTCCGGATTGACACGCAGTCCGATGCTTCTCCCCGCTGCTTTCGCCTGGGCGCTGAATCTGCGCACCTGCTTCCAGGAGTTAAACACGATGTGGTCGCAATATTCCAATATCTGGGGGAAGTCCTCCTCTCGGTACGCGGGCGAAAAAATGTGATTCTCGCAGCGCTTTCCCCGCTCCGCCAAAGGCTTCACCATCTCCTCCGCGCCCAGCCTGGCCTCAAAAAGCCCGCTGGCAGCCGCGCCGGTGAGATAGCTGCCGATCAGAGGATACAGGGCGTAGGTGGAAAACGCCTTCTGCGCCAGCATAATGCGCGCTCCCGTGCGCTCCATGACCCCTTTTAAGATCCTCAGATTGTCTTCTATTTTTCCCTCCTCCACAACATAACAGGGAGTGGGCAGTTGACGAAACTCCATAGGCTGTATTATCCGTTTTCCTTGATCGTGAGCAACAAAAGCTCCATGGTCAGATCAAAATTTACATTGGCGTCCAAACGCTTTTTGGCCGTGTCCAACGCCCGTATGACCTCCTCGATCCCCTCGTAATTGCTCCGCTGCGCACACTTTCTCAGGGAAGATATCTCCTCTCGGAATACCAGGTGATTCCCGTCATTTGTGGCCTTAAAGAGCAGCACGTCCCGATACCAGATCGCCATAAGATCCAGATAGTCGTTGATCTCCAGCTTATATTCGCTGATCTTCTTGATCGCCGTCACGATCTCGTAAATTTCCATCTCCTGAATGTATTTTAACAGGCTCAGCGCCTCCGACTTCACGTGCTCAAAATCCTCGCTGGACGCCAGCGCTTTCGCCCGCCCCACATTTCCCCTGGCAAACGACACGCAGACCTCCGCCTTGTAGTCCGGCACCTTGAGCTCCTTCATCAAATAATCGCGCACCAGCCCATCCGCCACCGGCTTCATGTTCAGCACAACACAGCGACTTAAGATCGTGGGGAGCAGCACATTCACATTCGTGGTCAGAAGCAGGATCACCACGTAGGCGGGCGGCTCCTCCAGCGTCTTTAAGATAGCATTCTGGGCCTGGGGCGTCATCTTTTCCGCCTCATTTACAAGGTACACCTTATAGGGGCCGCTGTACGGCTTGATCGCCACGTCGTCGTTGACCTGCGCGCGAATGTCGTCCACGCTGATCGTGTTCGGCTTCTCATGGGTCACATAGATGATATCCGGATGGTTGCCCGACAGCGCCTGCCTGCAGGAATGACATTCCTGACAGGGTTCGACCTCCCCCTTCTCGCACTGAAGCGCCATAGCAAACACCTTTGCGATAAACTCTTTCCCCGAAGATTTCTCCCCGTTGATGATGTAGGCGTGGGAAATCTTCTTCGCCGCGATCGCATTCCGAAAATGCTCCTTAATTTGCTCCTGCCCTATGATGTCTCGAAAACCTGCCATTTCCCGCTCCCTCCAATCTCATTTGTCATGTAAAGATATCCAACAGGAGTCCTCTGATCTCTCCGATCTTGTTGAGGATCGCCAGATTGTCCTTCTCATCCTTCATCAGCTCCTGGGCCAGCTGGTCCAGATTCTCGTCCACCAGCCGAATGATGCCGTAAACCCGATGCCGCCCTCTCCGGTCCAGGAAATTCTCCCTGGAAAAAGCATGGGAGTGTGTGACCACCTCGTTCAAAAACTCCTTGATCAGCCCCCGATAGTGCCGCATATCCTTTACGTCACGCCGCTTGGAAAGCTTCTCACCCTCCGCTGTGATCGCCTCCATCAGGCCGCTCAGCTTCTCCTGCAGCTCCGATTCCTGAATATGGCTGGCCAGCATGAATTTAAAATCGCCGTTTGTATCTGCGACCTGTTCCGTCCGCTCCACAGGCGCCGCCTGCGTCAACTGATTGATTTTGAGATCCATGCTCTCACCCGCCTTTCCGTCCTCCGCGATCCACCAATAATATTATCGGCTGATTTGGGATTATTCTTATATATTTTCCTTGATGTAACCTTGGATCTCCCCAAGGCAGCGCCTTAGGTCGTCATTTAAGAACGTCCGATGTATTCCGGCCCGCTCCATCTTATCCTCCGCAAAATCCTCGCTGTCCGCCAGGAAACGGCGGCACAGCTCCTCGTATTTGGGATGCTTCTGTGCCTTTTCACGATCCAGCGCCCGCTGCAGCCTAAGGCCGTCATCCAGCTCGATCATCACCGGAAGCAAGGCGTCTGCGCCGAAATATGCCTTCAGGCTCTCATAGCCCTCCAGCGTTCCGATCATGAGATAGCTTTCCCTGTCCAGCCGGATTGTTCCGTCATCTACGGTAAAGTAACGCCACAGACCGTGAAAGGTGTGATAACTCCGCTCCTCCACAACGCACCCCTGGGCTGCCAGCCCCCGGTAGCCTTCCTCGTCCGTAAAGTGATATTCCACTCCATCACGCTCTCCGGCGCGTATGGGACGGGTGGTGTACGGGACGATCGCCTTCAGCGGCACTGCATCCCCCTTCATCAGCTCCTTATAGATGGTGTCCTTCCCCGTGGAGCTTTTTCCCATCAAATATACGATCTTACCCATGGATCACTGCACCTCGACCACACGTATCATGTTGGTGTTGCCGGTTTTTCCCAGCGGTACGCCCGCCGTGATCACCGCGACATCCCCCCTCTTCACGCAGCCCGCGGCTCTGGCGCTCTCCACCGCGTCCGCAAAAAGCTCCTCCGCAGTCTCCTCCGGCCGGATCAGCAGCGGATAAACGCCCCACTCCAGATTTAGCTGCCTTGCCACCCGCTTCTCCAGGGTACAGCCGATCACAGGGCAGCCAGGCTTAAACCGCGCAATCGCCTCCGCGGTAAAACCGGAAAGCGTGACCGTGATAATCGCCGCTGCGGACAGATCCATAGCCGCAGAACAGGTGGCATATGCGATCGCCGTTGTGATGTCGTGCTTCTCCGCGCTGGAAAGCTCCGTCATTCTGCCCCGATAATTGATATTTTTTTCCGTGTGCTCCGCAATGCGGGACATGGTGCGCACAGCCTCCACCGGATATTGTCCCGCGGCCGTCTCGCCGGACAGCATAATCGCTGTTGTGCCGTCGTAGATAGCGTTTGCCACATCCGTTGCCTCCGCCCTGGTCGGACGGGGATTATGTATCATGGATTCCAGCATCTGCGTGGCCGTGATCACGTGCTTGCCCCGGGCGTTTGCCAGCTTGATCATCCTCTTCTGCATAACGGGGACCTCCTCGAGAGGGATCTCCACTCCCATATCACCGCGCGCAACCATGATCCCGTCGGACACCTCCAGAATTTCCTCCAGGTTCTGGATTCCCTGCATATTTTCTATCTTGGCAATGACCTTCATTTGACTGCCGTGCTCGTTTAGGATCCTGCGCACCTCCAGTATGTCCTCCTTGCACCGGACAAAGGAAGCCGCCAGAAAATCATACCCCATCTCAATGCCAAAGAGGATGTCCGCCCTGTCCACCTCGCTGATATAGGGCATGGACAGCCTGACACCCGGAACATTCACGCCCTTGTGATTGGAGACAAACCCTCCGTTGGTCACCCGACAGACGATGTCTTCCCCCTGGATCTTCTCAACTGTCATCTCGATCAGCCCGTCGTCAATTAAGATCGTTGTCCCAACGGATATATCGTCTTTCAGTCCCTTATAGGAGACGGACGCTCTCTCGGCGTTTCCCAGAACCTCCTCCGCCGTCAGGATAAACGTCTGGCCGGCTGTCAGCTTCACCCTTCCGCCCTCAAAATCTCTCAGGCGGACCTCCGGTCCCTTGGTGTCCTGCAGCGTCGCCACCGACAATCCCAGCTCCTCGCGCACCTTGATCACACGCCGGAGCTTTTCCCTCTGCTCCTCATGGGTCCCGTGAGAAAAATTAAACCTGGCCACATTCATTCCAGCGAGCATCAGCTCCTTCAGCGTCTCCTCGCTCTCGCTTGCCGGTCCGATCGTACCGATTATTTTTGTTTTTCTCATCTCCACCTCGTTTCTGCGATATGTGTGACATCGCTGTCCTGTTTTATAACCCTAAGAGAAAGCTCCGGCCTCCTCTCGGATGGTTCCACGATTCCCTGGACGTTAAGCCCCTGTGCAATATACTCCGCGATCTGCGTGCACTGCGTCCGCGTGATCCTCTCCCCCGGGACCAAAAGCGGTATGCCGGGCGGATAAAGGTTGACAAACTCGCCGGCAAAGCGGCCGGGGGCGTCCCGCAGAGGAACCTGCTCCGTCTCGCTGTCCCAGGCATCGGCAAGGGGGATCGCCTCCTGCCCTTCGTCCTGAAAAAACCGCGTCACCAAAGCGGCTCCTTCCCCACAGGCCGTTTTGCGGTCAACAGCGCCCTTCTCCGGCGCCTGCGGCTCCCACTCCCCCGCCAGGAGGCGGCGGTCCAGGGCAAGCAGGGCATCGGTCATCCTGTCGTATGCCTCCTGACTGTCCCCCACCGTAAACATAGCAAGACAGTAGGCCCAGGACGCCATCTCCGGCTGGAGACGATACTCCTGTCTCAAAATATCATAGACCTGCCGACCGGTCAGTCCGCTCCCTATGGCACAGATAACCAGCTTCCCGATGTCCTGTTTCGGTTCCGGCGGTAAAAAGGAAAGCCTCCGGCAGCCGCGCAGCCCTCTCATCATCTCTCGGTATCGGCTTTCAAACCGCGCAAACAGCTCTTCTTTCTCTGTATTTATGACACGGACAGCGTTTTCTATACTCGCCATCAGGACATAGGAGGGGCTGCTGCTCTGATAAATACGCAGAAAACGCCGCAGTCTGTCCCTGTCCACCAGCGTTCCATTCACGTGCAAAAGAGCGGTCTGCGTCATAGCGGGAAGAGTTTTGTGCACGCTGTGTATCACCAGATCCGCCCCCGCCTGACAACTGTTTTCGGCAAACCCCCTGGCCAGGCCCAAGTGCGCGCCGTGGGCCTCGTCCACGATCAGAGGGATCCCTTTTTTGTGCACGATTTCCGCGATCGCGCGGATATCCGCGATCCTCCCCTCGTAGGTGGGCGACACCACTAAAACCGCGCCGATCTCCGGCTCCCGCTCCAGCGCTCCGCGCACCTGCTTTGGCGTGACCGCGTCGCACAGATCGTACCTCTCCAGAATCGGCGGATACAGGTAAGAAATCTTCAGCCTTCGCAGATAGGCCGCGTGATAGGCCGCCCTATGGCAATTTCGCGCCATCAAAAGACGACCACCCTCCGGCAGCGCGGCGCTGACAGCACTCAGGATGCCGCCGGTGCTTCCGTTGATCAGATAAAAGCTCTCCTCCGCGCCGTAGAGCCGTGCGGCGTCCCTCTGCAGTGCCGCAAACAGCTCCTCGGGCTGGTGCAGATTGTCGAAGCCGTCGATCTCCGTGATATCCAGCGCCGCAAGCTCATGGGGCAGTGCCCCAAAAGCTCTCCGCTTGTGTCCCGGCATGTGATACGGATAATATGTACTTTCGCTGTAGCGGCGTAGCTGTGAAAATAACGCTTCCAAACTAGGATTCACTCTCTTCCAACTGCAGATATTTCACCTTTTCCAAAATCTTGCCGTGGCCCCTGTGCAGGCCGAAGGTCTCCATCAGAGAACACCACTTGTCGGCAGTCGTCACGATCCACGCCTCCCTGCAGGTAGGGGGCACCACCGTGAGCGGCCACATATGCTTCTTGATGATCTCCCTCTCCCTCGGCGTCAGATCGTACTCTGCAGAGGCATTTTTTAACGCTCTGCCGGGGTGATAAAAGCCGTGCAGCCTGTGAGGTTTTCTCTTATCCGGAGTATGCCAGTCATAGAGAAAATAATCGTGCAGAAGCGCCCCCCGAATCAGATCCTTCCGGCTGCAAGGAATATGAAGCTTCTTGCAGAGCGCCAGACTGTACTTGGCCACTCGGATGCAGTGGTCGTTGACCGTCATATTGCCGTGCTGAATATGCTCCTTGGTAGAATTAAAATTCACGGACCGCAGGATGTCGTCTGCCGCCTCCTGGATCTCCCGATAGAGAGCACGCTCTTCTTCAAACTTTCTTTTCCAGCGCTCCGTTTCCTTTGCGGACCTTATCCCTCTTTTACCCATCGACACTCCTTACAAATCAATAATAATAGCAGATCACAGGAAAGCCCGTAGACATATAGCTATAGATAGCCGCAGCCATATCCAGCGGCAGATTGATACACCCATGGGAGCCGTTCGTCAAAAAGATTTCCCCTCCAAACTCCGCTCTCCAGGTCGCGTCGTGCATACCCACATTCCCGTTGAACGGCATCCAGTAATTGACCGGCGTCTCGTAATCTCTGCCTCTGAGCACCGCGTTCGTGGTCTTGTAGGTGATGCCGAACACCCCGGGAGGGGTCGTGTTCCCGTTGCTCATATTGCCGGACACAAAGTCCGTTTCCAGGACAACATTTCCGTTCTGATACAGATATAGGTGCTGATTGCTCAGATCCGCCTCCACATAGGAGGAACCGATGTCATTCTTTCCCTTCACCGCTCCCTTGCTGGCATACACGGGTTCCCTTTTTACAGAGTCCCCCTTCTCTATCAGGGAGATCAGCTCTTCCGTCTCCGCGTCCCGATCGGTCAGCCAGCCGTACGCTCCACTCGGCAAGGACAACTCCACGCCAAGCGACGTTGTAAACTTGCGGGTCTTGCCGTAGGTGTCATACTGGGACGCCTGCTCCGCCACAAATTTCGCAACCGCCTTTTTGTTGAGGGAGGGCTCCCCGTGGGAAAAAGTGATCCACTCTTGAATCTGCTCCGAATCCACAAGCACTTCATTTCCGTTCCAGTCGTAGGTAATCTTGGCCCCAACCCATTGATTTGCCTTTTCCAGGTTCTCAAGAAGCTCCGGATCCTCGGCGGTGACTTCCGGCTCCATATAACACCCCTGTGCAGCCAAATCTACCGAAGCGCTTCCGTCATATGCGATCGCCTGCACGACCGCCTCCCGCACCATATCCAGGTCAAGCTGCGTCCCCGCAACCTCCGGCACAATCTCATATCCCTTTACCGCCTCGGAATATTCCGATATGTACGCATCCTGCGCTTTCGTCATGTTGCCTTTCTTCAGGCTCTCCATCTGACCCATCGCGTCCGCCAGCTTCTCCGCATCGTAGGTGACCGGCAGATTCAGGTCCACCGAAGAAACCGTACCGTCCAGAAACCGAAGGAACCACAGCCACTCATTTTGCTTTTGGAGCTCCTCTGCGACGACCTTCTCAGCCCCATCCTCCAGGGCATAGTCCATGTCCGCCGCCGTCACCACTCCAATGGTTATGGGATCGCCCGTTTTATCTCTTCCCGTGATCTCCAGGGTATACTCCTCCGCTTGCAGCCGCAGTCGATCCACAAGGGCCGCCGCATCCGCATTGCTGCAATCTACCCCGTTGATCACCGTATTGGGCAAAAAATGGGAGCAATAATAAACCGACACGCCCACATAAACCCCTGCCGCAATCACAAGCACCGCCAAAAGAAAACCGATCCCTATCGCCCTTGCCTTTTTCTTTGACGGCGCCTTGGGGGAAGCGTCGTCCTTAACGGGATCTGCCGCAGGCTTCTCCTTCTGCGGCTGGGAATCGGCCTTTTCCTGGGGCGAAGTCCGGTTTTCTTTTTGTTCTTCCGTCACTTTTTTCTTTTTATTCTTCATGGTATCTCTCCGATTCTTTTGTATCGCTGAAGGAGCGGTCCGACAAAGCTCCTTGCGTTCATTATACCATCATATCCTATAAAAAAATAGCACAAAAAGTCCTTTTTAAGACTTTTCATGCCACCTCATTTCAAAAAGTGAAGCATGGGGGATTCGAACCCCCGACAACCTGATTAAAAGTCAGGTGCTCTACCGACTGAGCTAATGCTCCCTATTACAAAATGCCCAGAGCCGGAATCGAACCAGCGACACGAGGATTTTCAGTCCTCTGCTCTACCAACTGAGCTATCTGGG
>CANRLX010000075.1 GCA_947631615.1 uncultured Acetatifactor sp. | reverse complement strand
ACCGAGACCGGCAGGCTGGTGGAGCGGCTGGTGAGGCTGGACGAGGACGCCATAGACGCAAGGCTTTTTCAGGCGCAGCTTCTGATCACGGAGGAGCGTTTCAACGAGGCGAAGTGGATCCTGGGACATGCCCTGGAGCTCATAGAGGCCAGCGACGAGGCGGAGGATGTGAAGTACGCCTACTATCTGTACCTGCTCACGCTGATCCCGGGCGAGGAGATCTCCGTCAGGGATGCGGTCTCCCAGGTGGAAAAAATATACCGACGGCATCGGGAGGAGTGGCGGGTGGCGTGGCTTCTTTTGTATCTGTCGGAGGAGTACAGCGCCACCGCCGCAGGCAAGTGGGCTTTTTTGGAGAAGCAGTTTGACCAGGGGTGCCTCAGCCCCATCTTATACATGGAAGCGCTGGCTTTGTTGAACAACAATCCGCCCCTGATGCGCAGGCTGGAGCGCTTTGAGCTCCAGGTGCTGTATTATGGGGCCCGCAGGGAGGCACTCACCGACGATGCGGTGGAGCAGCTTCTGTATCTGTGCGGTAAGAAGCGGGAGTATTCCCAGGTGCTCCTCCGCATTTTGCTGCGGCTCTACCCCAAGCGTCAGGATACGCGTATTTTGCAGGAGATCTGCGCTCTGCTGATCAAGGGCGGAAAGACCGGAAAGAAGTATTTTTCGTGGTATCAGAAGGGGGTGGAAGCGCAGCTTCGCATTACGAATCTGTATGAGTACTATATGATGTCCCTGGATCTGAACGTGATGAGACCCCTGCCCAAGACGGTGTTAATGTATTTCTCCTACCAGAACCATCTGGACTATGAGCACAGCGCCTATCTGTACCATTACCTGATACAAAACAAACGTGATTTCGTAGAACTGTACGAAAACTACGGGATGCGCATGGAGCACTTTGTGATCGACCAGATCCAGAGGGAGCATATCAACCGGCATCTGGCGGCGCTCTATCAGGTGATGCTCTCCCCGGGGATGATAAACGCGCAGACCGCGGGGGCTCTGTCCAAGCTTCTCTTCGCCAACTGGATCCAGGTGGAGGACAGCCGTATGCACAAGGTCCTGGTCTATCAGCCGGGGAACCGAAAGGCCCAGGAATATACGCTGCAGGACGGGGCCGCCTGGATCGCGATCTACGGGAACGATTATACGCTGGTGTTTGAGGATGGGGAGCACAACCGCTTTGTGAAGAGCGTGGAGTACACCCTGGAGAAGCTGATGCTGCCCGGGCGGTATCTGCGGACCGTCTCACAGTATGTGACGGATTTTGTTCCGCTCAACCTGTACCTGTGCGAGGGCGTGAGGGGAAAGGGACAGATGGACGCGGATGCGGCGGACCGGTGCCTTATGGTGATCGAAGCCCCCGAGACGGACGGCGCGGTGAAGAGCGAGCTTTCCATGAAGCTTCTGCAATATTATTACGATGTGGACGACATGCGGGCGCTGGACCAGTTTTTGGGCAGGATCCCCCTGGAGGGGCTCTCGCTGGAGGAGCGCGGCGTTGTGGTGAAATATATGGTGCTGCGGGGGAAGTGCGAGGAGGCGTACCGCCAGATTAAGGAGTACGGCCCTTACTTTGTGGAGCCCAAGACCGTGGTGAGGCTGTTGGACGATCTCATACGCGAGCGGGATATGGTGGAGGATCCGGTGCTTTTGGCGGCGGCATATTACGCCTTCCGCTCCGGAAAATACGGGAGCGGTGTGCTGGAGTACCTGGTCCGGTATTTTCGGGGGATGACGAAAAAGCTTCGGGATATCTGGAAGGCGGCGCGCTCCTTCGACGTGGACTGCCGAAAGCTGTGCGAGAGGATGCTGATCCAGATGCTGTACTCGGGGGCTTTCGTGGGGGAGAAGATGGAGATCTTTTGCAGCTACGTGTCCCAGACCGCGGATGAACGCGTGGAGGAGGCGGTCCTGGCCCAGTGCTCCTACGATTATTTCGTGCGGGAGAGGGTCACGGAGAGCTATATTTTCCAGAAGATCCAGGAGCGGTATGACAGAGGGGAAACGCTGCAGAGGGTGTGCAAATTCGCCTTTTTGAAATATTATGCGGAGACGCCGGAGGAGCTGGGCGACAGGCAGCTTGCCGCGGTCGCTGACTTTCTGCGGGAGATGATGGAGGAGCGGATCCATCTGAATTTCTTTCGGGAGTATATCGAGCGGAAGGATATGCCCTACAGGAAGGGAGCGTCGGGGGAGGCCAGGCTCCGCGAGCTTACAAGGATCCTGCAGGAGATGGAGGACAAGACGATCATCGAGTACCGGACCCATCCCGGCGGCAGGGCGCGTATCCACTATGTCATCGTCCACGAGAACGGGGAGACCGGAGAGTACCAGTCGGAGTATATGCGGGATGTGTACGGCGGGGTTTGTTTTCGGGAATTTGTCCTCTTCTTTGGGGAGGATCTGCAGTATTACATTATGGAAGAGACGGAAAACGGCGAGCTTTTGACCGAGAGCGGCAATCTGCAGCACAGCGACAGCGCGGGGCAAAAGCCGGACAACCGGTTTGAGCTGATCAACGATATCGTGATCAGCAAGACGATGCAGGATTACGACACTCTGGACGGTCTGCTCCAGGAGTATTTCCGGAAGGAATATCTCAACGACGAACTGTTCCGCTTACGGTAGTGCGAGGAAGTGTTTATGTTAAAGCTGTTAAACAGTGAAAAATTGATAGTGGGCTACGATCTGGGCGACGATTACTCCCAGATCAGCTATTGCATTGCCGACGGCGACAGGGTGGAGACGCTCTCCATGGTGGCGGGGGAGGAGAATTACAACATCCCCACGGTGCTGTGCAAGCGGGAGGGCGTGAACCAGTGGTTCTACGGGAAGGAGGCCGTCCGTCACGCAGAGGAGAGCGGCGGGATCCTGGTAAGGGATCTGGTGAGCCTGGCGCTGGCCGGAGAGCCTATTCAGATAGAGGGGACGGAATATGAGCCGGTGGCGCTCTTAAGTCTTTTTTTAAAGAGGAGCCTGGGGCTTTTGTCCCAGGTGTCCTCGCCAGACAGGGTGACGGCGCTTATGTTCACCGGAGACCGTATGGACGGCAGCCTCACGGAAGTGCTGCGTCAGGCGGCGGAGCGCATGGAGTTTAAGACGGACAGGGTGTTCTTCCAGACACACGCGGAGAGCTTCTATTATTACATGATCCGTCAGGAGAAGGCGCTCTGGAGCCAGAGGGTGCTGCTTATGGAGTATCGGGAGGCGCAGATCGGAGTGTATTCTATGGAGTGCAATCGGCGCACGACCCCCGTGGTGGTGTTTATGGAGGAGGCGCAGTACCCTTTTGCGGCGTATGAGCCGGACGGCGAGGAGAAGCTGCCCGCGGAATTTGCGCGGATGGACCGGGAGCTTCTCGACATCTGCGAAGAGCTGTGCGGCAAAGCGGGCGTCTCCTGCGTCTATTTGATCGGCGATCGGTTTGCCGGCGGGTGGATGAAGGAGTCCCAGAGGTTTTTGTGTCGGGGAAGGCGCGTCTTTCAGGGGAGCAACCTGTACAGCAAGGGGGCCTGTTACGGTCTGCAGGAGCGTCTGCACCCCAGCGAGGTGGGACAGGCCCACGTGTTTCTGGGGAGGGAGAAGCTGCGATCCAATGTGGGAATGAAGATCCTGCGGCAGGGGGAGGAAATCTACTACGCGCTTTTGGATGCGGGGGTCAACTGGTTTGAGGCGGAGCACACCTTTGACTTCTATCTTCAGGAGGGCAATCAGGTGGAATTTATCCTCACCTCTCTGACCGGCAAGGGAAACAAGCTGGCGCAGATCGTCTTAGAGGAGCTGACGGGGGAGCTTACCCGCATACGGGCGCACCTGTATCTTAAGGATGAGGAGCATTTGGTGGTGGAGCTGGAGGATCTGGGGCTCGGGGTATTCCGGAAGCCCACGCACCGGGTCTGGAGAGAGGAGATCGCGCTGTGACGCGCGGCGAAAGAAGGAGAGGCTTATGCGCACCTGTATCAGTATCGGGGAATACGCCACAATTCCATATTGCATCGAGGGTCTGGAGATACCGGTGTACTGTGTCGAGGAGCTGTGCTACTGTATTCGGGAGAACGCGTTTCTTTTGGACAGCAGCCTGATGTGCGACGCGCTGTCGGACTGGATCGGAGAGGAGTGCGGGCTGAGGGAGCTTTCGGAGAAGCTGCACCCTTTGATCCACAGGCAGGGGAGCCTGAGCCTCTTTGTCACCATGATCTTAGAGTATGTGGGGCTGTACGACAGCGAGGTGATACGCGGCATAGAGCAGGTGTTGAAAAAGGGCGCGGGCTTAAGCAGCATAGAGAAGCGAAAGCGCCAGATCGACTCTATGGTGGAGAAGAAAAAGTATGCGGCGGCGCTCCGCGGCTACGACGGGCTGCTGGCCAGATGGGAGAACGGCTCCCGGGGAAAGGACGGCTCCCAGGGAAAGGACGGGGGAGCGGACCGAGAGCTTCCGGCCGCCGACGTAAGGGCGGCCATCCTCCACAACAAGGGGGTGGCGTATGCCCATCTGATGCAGTATGCGCAGGCGGCGGAGTGCTTCCGCCAGGCGGCGGAGATCTCCCGCAGCGAGGAGGAGTATGTGGCCTATCTGGCCGCTATGCGGATGGATCTGAGCGAGGCCGATTACATTTCCTTTGCCGCGGGATTGCCGGGGGGCTATGACAGCGCCCTGAAGCTGGAAAAGGCTTTAGAACATGCCCGAAGAGGCTGGGAGGAACAGGTGGCCTTCCGGCAGCTCGCCGTGCGAAAGACCTGGCGGGAGGGAAGCGAACGGCAGAAATATTACGAGGAAAACGAGCGCCTGACACAGGCGCTCAAGGACGACTACCGTGACAGTGTGAGTGAATAACGGCGACAGGGAGGCAAAAGGGATGGGATTGTGGCGGAGATTGTTTCGCAGAAACCGGAATATGGAGGAGGATTCGGAGGAGAACTGGGACCGGATCGTCTATTCCCGGGACACGGTGGATTTTCGGGACGAGGAGCAGAGAAGCCGCTATGTGACAAACTGCCTGGAGCAGATGGCGGAGGCGTCCAAGGAGATCGATCTGCTGACGGGGGAGTACAATCTGGTGACCTCCTATCTGACAGACACCGACGAGATCGAAGCGCTTCCGGACGAGGAGCGGGAGGAGATCGACCTGATCGCGCGGAAGCTCTCCGCTCTGGATCAGGAGACAAAACGCTACCGCGGGAAGCAAAACCGGATGAGCGACGCGCTGTACTACCAGATGCGCAGGCGCGAGGCGGAGGTCTCGGAGGGGATCCAGAAGTTAAAGGAGGCGGAGAGCTACGCGGCCCTGGTCAAGCGGGATCTGCGCAGGCTGGACGGGGAGCGGCATGCCTATGAGTACCGGCGGGCCGAGCTGTACAATATGCTGAACAATCTGCGGGGGATGGCGATCATCTTTCTCACGGCGTTAGTCCTGTGTGTGTTGATGCTTTTGGGGCTTCAGTTTCTTTTTGAGATGGATACCTACGTGGGCTATATTCTGGCGGTGGGAGTCGCCGCGGTGGCCCTCACGGTGCTGATCGTGAAATATCTGGATGCCGACAGGGAGCGCGGCCGCGTGGAGCGGGGGATCAATAAGATCATACAGCTCCAGAACAAGGTGAAGATCCGCTATGTCAACAACCGGCAGCTTTTGGATTATCTGTGCCTGAAATATGAGACGGACAGCGCCAAGAAGCTGGAGTCCGACTGGAAGGTGTACCTGCAGGAGAAGGAGGAGCGAAGACAGTTTGCCGAGGCGGAGGCCAAGACGGAGTACTATCAAAAGGAGCTGGTGGAGAGGCTGTCCCATTTTCGGGTGAGCGATCCCCATCGGTGGATCCATCAGGTGGACGCCCTCCTGGATAAGCGGGAGATGGTCGAGATCCGCCACGAGCTGATCCAGCGGAGGCAGTCGCTTCGCAGACAGCTGGATTACAACACGGACGTGGCCCAGTCGGCCAAGCAGGAGATCATGGCGGTGGTGGAACAGCATCCCGCCTACGCCAGGGAAATCCTGGATATGGTGGACCGCTATGAGGAGGGCGGCTGAGGCTTCTGAGAGCGAAAGAAACCGTGAAAAAAATTTGATTTTTAGAGGATATATGCTATACTAGGTTTGTATTTCATAGACCCTGTATTTCACAGACCTTGTGTTTTACGGATCTGATTGCAAAGGAAAATGTATCCGAGGAAAGGGATAAAGACCAGTGGCAGACAACATCTATGTGCAGGCGGAAGATTTTGACAAGTGCGGGGAGGAGTGCGGCGTTTTCGGCGCTTACGATTTTGACGGCGGGGACGTGGCGTCCACGATCTATTACGGGCTGATGGCACTGCAGCACCGAGGGCAGGAGAGCTGCGGCATTGCGGTCAGCGATACGAGCGGCCCCATGGGAAAGGTTTTGAGCAGCAAGGACATGGGGCTGGTAAATGAGGCGTTTGCGCCGGAGGACTTAGAGAAACTGCGGGGTGACATCGGCGTAGGGCATGTGCGGTATTCCACCGCGGGGAAATCCACCAGGGAGAACGCCCAGCCGCTGGTGCTCAACTATGTGAAGGGGACGCTGGCGCTGGCCCACAACGGCAATCTGATCAACACGCCGGAGCTGCGGCACCGTCTGGCTTACACGGGCGCCATCTTCCAGACCACCATCGACTCGGAGATCATCGCCTACGGGATCGCCAGGGAGCGGCTGAAATCCAAGACGGTGGAGGAGGCGGTGGGCCGGGCGATGGACAACATCAAGGGCGCATATTCGCTGGTGATCATGTCCCCCAGGAAGCTGATCGGAGCCAGGGATCCCTACGGCTTCAGACCCTTGTGTATCGGCAGGCGCGACAATACCTATCTGCTGGCCAGCGAGAGCTGTGCGCTGGACACGGTGGGGGCCGACTTTGTGCGGGACGTGCTGCCCGGCGAGATCGTGACCATCTCTCCGGACAAGGGGATCGTGTCCGACACCAGCCATATGCTGAAGCCGGAGGAGAGCGCCAGGTGCGTGTTTGAATATATCTATTTTGCCAGACCGGACAGTGTTATGGACGGCGTCAGCGTGTACCAGTCCCGCATCCTGGCGGGGAAATTTTTGGCCATCGACTCTCCGGTGGACGCGGATCTGGTGGTGGGCGTGCCGGAGTCCGGAAACTGCGCCGCGCTGGGGTATTCCCTGCAGTCTGGCATCCCCTACGGAACGGCCTTTATGAAAAACGCCTATGTGGGCAGGACCTTTATCAAGCCCAAGCAGAAAAACCGCGAGAACAGCGTGCAGGTGAAGCTCAATCCGATCCGCGAGGCGGTGGAGGGAAAGCGCATCATTATGATCGACGACTCCATCGTGCGGGGGACTACCTCGGATCGGATCGTGAGGATGCTTCGGGAGGCCGGGGCCAAGGAGGTACATATGAGGGTCAGCTCGCCGCCTTTTCTGTGGCCCTGTTATTTCGGAACGGACGTGCCGGCCAGAGAGCAGTTGATCGCCTACAACCGCACCATACCGGAGATCTGCGGGATCATCGGAGCGGACAGTCTGGATTATCTGCGGCAGGAGCGGCTGGATGAGATCGTGAACGGGCTGGGGATCTGCAAGGGGTGCTTTACGGGGAAATATCCCATGGAGCCGCCCAGGGAGGATATCCGAGGCGAGTTTGAGGCTTAAGTTCAGAAAACAGCCGAAGCCAGGGAAAAATCGTGCCGGCACGTTTTTTTCTCTGGATCCGGCTGGTGAGGGAGCGCCACATTATGAGCAAAGACAGGCGCAGGGCGCCGGGAAGCGCGGCTTTGCGAATGGCGCGTGCGAAACGGGAGATGTCCGTGCGTGATGCAGACAAGTCGCCCCAGGGCACGCTTTCGCTATATATCGCTCGCAGCGGTACATAAGGCGCCAAGGTACGGCGCCTAAGTACCGGCGGCTCTATAATGCCCTGAAACGACTTGTCCGCATCGCGCACTGGATTCCGTACTGAATTTTGTATGGGATAAAAATACGATCGCAAAGTGAAGTGGACAAGCAGGAAACTACGCAAATAGAAAAAAGAATAAGTATAAAAATCAGGATATAAAATTACGAGATGTAAAAACGAAATAGAAAAACAGAAAGTAAAAAACAGAAAGTAAAAAACAGAAAGTAAAAAACAGAAAGTAAAAAACAGAAAGTAAAAAACAGAAAATAAAAGATAGAAATAAAAAAACAGAAAATAAAAAGGAGAGACCATATGAGTACAGACCGCTATATCAGCCCGCTCTCGGAGCGCTATGCCAGCAAGGAAATGCAGTATATTTTTTCTCAGGACATGAAGTTTCGCACCTGGAGGAAGCTTTGGATCGCACTGGCGGAGACGGAGAAGGAGCTGGGGCTTTCCCAGAACGGGAAGCCTGTGATCACTCAGGAGCAGATCGACGAGCTGAAGGCACATGCGGAGGATATCAATTATGAGGTGGCCAGGGCGCGCGAAAAGGAAGTGCGCCACGACGTGATGAGCCATGTGTACGCCTATGGGCAGCAGTGCCCCAAGGCGGCCGGAATCATTCATCTGGGAGCTACCTCCTGCTATGTGGGGGATAACACCGATATTATTGTGATGACGGAGGCTCTGAAGCTGGTAAAGAAAAAGCTGGTGAACGTGATGAAGGAGCTGGCGGACTTCGCGGAGAAGTACAAGGCGCAGCCCACGCTGGCATTTACGCATTTCCAGCCGGCCCAGCCCACCACTGTGGGAAAGCGGGCGACCCTGTGGCTGCAGGAATTTTCGCTGGATCTGGAGGATCTGGAGCATGTGCTGGGCAGCATGAAGCTTTTGGGCTCTAAGGGCACCACCGGAACCCAGGCGTCCTTCCTGGAGCTGTTTGACGGGGATCAGGAGACCATTGACCGGATCGATCCCATGATTGCCGAGAAGATGGGCTTTCGGGAGTGCTATCCCGTGTCCGGACAGACCTATTCCCGCAAGGTGGACACCCGCGTGGCAAATGTGCTGGCGGGGATAGCGGCTTCCGCCCACAAGATGAGCAACGACATCCGTCTGCTTCAGCATCTGAAGGAGGTGGAGGAGCCCTTCGAGAAGAACCAGATCGGTTCCTCGGCTATGGCGTACAAGCGCAATCCCATGCGGAGCGAGCGGATCGCTTCTCTGTCCCGGTATGTGATGATCGATGCCCTGAATCCGGCGATCACCTCCGCCACCCAGTGGTTTGAGAGGACTCTGGACGACTCTGCAAACAAGCGCCTTTCCATTCCGGAGGGCTTTTTGGCCGTGGACGGCATCCTTGACCTGTGCTTGAACGTGGTGGACGGGCTGGTGGTATATCCCAAGGTGATCGAGAAGCGTCTGCGCTCCGAACTGCCCTTTATGGCCACGGAAAACATTATGATGGACGCGGTGAAGGCCGGCGGCAACCGTCAGGAGCTGCACGAGCGCATCCGGGAGCTGTCCATGGAGGCCGGACGCAATGTGAAGGTGGAGGGGAAGGACAACAACCTCCTGGAGCTGATCGCGGCGGATCCCGCTTTCAACATGAGCCTGGAGGATCTGCAGAAAACCATGGATCCCGCGAAATATGTAGGGCGCTCGAAGGAGCAGGTGGAGGCGTTCCTTGAGAAGGTGATCCGTCCCATCCTGGAGGAAAACAAAGAGCTTTTGGGCGTGAAGGCAGAGATACAGGTATAGCGGCGGAACGCAGATAGGGAGGTTTACCATGGGTGGTTTTTTTGGAGTTGCAGCGAAGGACGACTGCGTGTTCGACCTTTTCTTTGGAACCGACTATCATTCCCACCTGGGAACCAGACGGGCGGGAATGGCGGTCTACAGTCGGGAAAAAGGATACGACCGCGCGATTCACAATATAGAGAATGCGCCCTTTCGGACTAAGTTTGACAAGGATGCCAACACCATGCAGGGAAACCTGGGCATCGGGTGTATCTCGGACTTTGAGCCGCAGCCCCTGATGGTCCGATCCCACCATGGAACCTATGCCATCACGACGGTGGGAAAGATCAACAATACGGAGGAAATTCTGAAGGAAGTCTTTGCCCACGGGCACTCTCATTTCCTGGAGATGAGCGGCGGGGATATCAACCCCACGGAGCTGGTGGCCTCCATTGTAAACGAGAAGGATAATCTGCTGGAAGGGATGCAGTATGCGCAGGAGGTCATAGACGGCTCGCTGACCATGCTGATCATGACTCCCAGAGGCATCTATGCCGCCCGCGACCGGATGGGGCGGACGCCTGTGGCAGTGGGAAAAAAGGAGGGCGCCTACTGTGTGTCCTTTGAGAGCTTTGCCTATCTGAATCTGGGCTATACTCCGGTGCGGGAGCTGGGCCCCGGGGAGATCGTTGCGGTGACGCCGGAGGGAGTGAGAACCCTGGTCGATCCCGGAAGGAAGATGAAGATCTGCACCTTCCTCTGGGTGTATTACGGCTACCCGTCCTCCTCCTACGAGGGAATCAGTGTGGAACAGATGCGCTACAACTGCGGCGCCAAGATGGCGGAGCGGGACGAGGTGAGGCCGGATACGGTGGCGGGCGTGCCGGATTCCGGAACCGCGCACGCGGTGGGGTATGCCAACCGCTCGGGGATTCCCTTTTCCAGACCGTTCATCAAGTACACGCCCACCTGGCCCAGGTCCTTTATGCCTACGATCCAGACCCAGAGAAACCTTATCGCCAAGATGAAGCTGATACCGGTGCACGACCTGATCCAGGGGCGGAGCCTCCTGCTGATAGATGACTCCATCGTGCGGGGGACGCAGCTTCGCGAGACCACGGAGTTTTTGTACCAGAGCGGCGCGAAGGAGGTACATATCCGACCGGCCTGTCCTCCCATTATGTACGGATGTAAATACCTGAATTTTTCCAGATCCTCGTCGGAGATGGATCTGATCGCCAGACGGGTGCTCAAGGAGATGGAGGATGAGGGCAGGAAGATCGACCTGAAGAATTATGTGGATCCGGACAGTCCGGAATACGCGGAGATGGTGGAAAGAATTGGAAAGCAGTTGAATTTTACGACGCTGCGGTTCAACCGCCTGGATGATATGATGGACGCGGTGGGAATCGACAGGGAGAAGCTGTGCACCTACTGCTGGGACGGAAGAGAGTAAGGGCGCGGTCGGCTCTGCCTCTATCGATCTGCCTTGCCTTTCACGTAGCGGCATCTTATTTTCCAAACAGATCGCTGTGCGTTCCGGTGCGGGACAGAGTCAGCACCAGCACCTCGTCATCAATGCGATAGACCAGCAGCCAATCCGGCTGGATATGACATTCCCGATGTCCGGCCCAATCGCCGCTCAGTTCATGGTCTTTGTTTTTTTCCGGCAGCGTTTCGCCCCGCGACAGCGCTCGGATCACATCATCCAAAAGCCCTATGTCGAGATGGCGTTTAATGGCAAGCTTGTAATCTTTTTTGAATCTGGTAGTCCAGACGATATCGCGTTTCATCGTTTCAGCTCTCGGAGCGCTTCTTCCACATCGGAATAGCGCTTTATACTTGTGTCATGCGCGATCTGCTCAGCTTCCAGCATAGCGGCGATCGTTTCCTTGTTAGGCTGATCCAGCCGCACGTCGAATGGGAACCCGCCAACCCGAAGGGACTGGCGCAGAAAGACGTTGATTGCAGTGGTAAGATTGATCCCCAATTCACTGTAAAGGCTTTCACATTGTTTTTTAATGTCGCTGTCCATGCGGACGCTGAAAGTGGTGGTATTTGCCATGAGATGCTCCCCTTTCTTTTTTGCATTATACTTATATTATATGTCTTTTGCATTGCAAAATCAACGCATCAGACAGAAATTAAGAAGAGATGTCCTCCGACCGGCGTTTTCTTATTCCGTGCCGGGGCAAATGATATAAACGAGGATTATGTGACATATAAAATATATTGATTTTACTTATAAGGAAAAATGTAGTATTCTAAGGATACAGGCAGAAATTTATTTACCGGCGATCGGTAAGAACGGAGGAAATATGGTCAAAGCAGTAGTGGGAGCAAACTGGGGAGATGAAGGCAAGGGAAAGATCACGGATATGATGGCGGAGCAGGCGGATATCATTGTGCGCTTTCAGGGCGGCGCCAACGCGGGCCACACCATTGTGAACGATTACGGGAAATTTGCGTTGCACACCCTGCCGTCCGGCGTGTTCTACAGCCATACCACCAGCGTCATCGGAAACGGAGTCGCTCTGAATATCCCCATCTTGTTTCAGGAGATCAAGTCCATCACGGACCGGAATGTGCCCATGCCCAAAATCCTGGTGTCCAATCGGGCGCAGATCGTGATGCCCTACCACATCCTGTTCGATCAGTACGAGGAGGAGCGCCTGGGCGGAAAGTCCTTTGGCTCCACCAAGTCCGGCATCGCTCCGTTCTATTCGGATAAATACGCGAAGATCGGTTTCCAGGTGAGCGAGCTCTTTGACGACGAGCTGCTGGAGGAGAAGGTGGAGCGCGTGGTACAGATGAAAAATGTCCTGCTGGAGCATTTGTATCACAAGCCGCTCATCGATCCAAAGGAGCTGCTTGAGACGCTGAGAGAATATCGGGATATGATCGCGCCCTATGTGTGCGATGTGTCCGCGTTTTTGGACAAAGCGCTGAAGGAGGGAAAGACCGTGCTTTTGGAGGGGCAGCTGGGGACTTTGAAGGATCCGGATCACGGCATCTATCCCATGGTGACATCTTCCTCCACTCTGGCGGCCTACGGCGCCATCGGCGCGGGACTTCCCCCCTATGAGATCCGGCAGATCGTCACGGTGTGCAAGGCGTACTCCTCCGCGGTGGGAGCGGGCGCCTTTGTGTCGGAAATTTTTGGGGGCGAGGCGGAGGAACTGAGACGGCGGGGCGGCGACGGCGGCGAGTACGGCGCTACCACCGGACGGCCGAGAAGAATGGGATGGTTTGACTGTGTGGCCTCCAAATACGGCTGCAGACTGCAGGGAACGACCGACGTGGCGTTTACGGTGCTGGATGTGCTGGGGTATCTGGACGAGATTCCGGTATGCGTGGGCTATGAGATCGACGGCGAGGTGACCACGGAATTTCCGGTGACCGCGAAGCTGGAGAAGGCGAAGCCGGTGCTCAAGAAGCTCCCCGGCTGGAAGTGCGAGATTCGGGGGATCCGGAATTATGAGGAGCTTCCGGAAAACTGCCGCAGGTATGTGGAATTTATCGAGGAGCAGATCGGTTATCCCATCACTATGGTCAGCAACGGACCGGGCAGAAGAGATATCATTTACCGACAGTCTCCGCTCAAGGGGTAGCGGGATGATCGGCAATTTGGAGTACTATAAGGTGTTTTATTATGTGGCGAAGACCGGAAGCGTCACCAAAGCGGCGGGAGAGCTGTCCATCTCCCAGCCGGCGGTGAGCCAGGCCCTTCGCCAACTGGAGGGGAACCTGGGGGTTCTCCTTTTTACAAGGGCGGCGAGGGGCGTGAAGCTCACGGCGGAGGGGAAGCTTCTGTTTTCCTATGTGGAGAAGGGCTACGAGCAGATGGAGCTGGGGGTGGCGAAGATCCGGCAGATGCAGAACTTGGAGCTGGGGGAGATCCACATTGGCGCCAGTGACATGACCTTGCGATTTTATCTGCTTCCCTATCTGGAACGGTTTCACGAGCAGTACCCAAAGATCAAGGTTATGGTTACGAACGCCCCCACCCCCGAGACGCTGCAGTTTCTGCGGGACGGAAGGATCGACTTCGGCATCGTGAGCACTCCCTTTGAGAAGGGGGCGGATATCTCCTCGGTGCCGGTGCGGGAGATCGAGGATGTGTTTGTGGCGGGACGACGCTTTATCTCCTGCAAAAACCGGACGCTGGATCTGCAGAAGCTGGAGGAGCTCCCCATGATCTTTCTGGAAGGAAATACCAGCACCCGAAGCTATATGGATGATTTCCTGGCCAAAAACGGGGTGTCCGTCCGGCCGGAATTTGAGCTGGCCACCAGCGATATGGTGGTCCAGTTTGCGCGAAGGAGCCTGGGAGTGGGGTGCGTGGTGCGCGACTTTGCGCAGGAATACCTGGATTCCGGACAGCTTTTTGAGCTGCGATTCAACCAGATGATACCCAGGAGGCATTTCTGCGTGGTGTGCAATCAAAAGATCAAGCTGCCTGCGGCGGCCGAAAAATTATTTGAAATTATGGAGCTGGAGCGATATGATTCAAAATGTGATCTTTGATATCGGAAATGTGATGACGGATTTCCGATGGAAAGAATTTCTTGCGGACAAGGGCTTCGACAGCGGGATGATCGCCCGTATCGGCAGGGCGACCGTGGAGAGTCCGGTGTGGCATGAGTTTGACAGAGGCGGCTGGTCGGATGAGGAATTGTTTCAGGCGTTTGTGAAGAACGATCCCCAGATCGAGAGAGAGCTGCATCGGGCGTTTGACGATGTACACGGCATGGTGACCGCCAGAGATTACGCGGTGCCCTGGGTAAAGAGCCTGAAGGAAAACGGCTATGGCGTGTATTATCTGTCCAATTTTGCGGCGAAAGCGCACCGGGAGTGTGCGGACGCGTTAGCGTTTCTGGAGTACGCGGACGGAGGGATCCTCTCCTATCAGGACAAGATCATCAAGCCGGATCCGGCGATCTACCAGCTGCTGCTTTCCCGATATCATTTGGAGGCGGATATGTGCGTGTTTGTGGATGATCTGACGGAAAATGTGGAGGCGGCCAGACGGGAAGGCATACATGGAATCGTGTTTGAAACAATGGAACAGACGAAAGAAGCGCTTAAAAGTATGGGAGTACGGACCTGAAAAAATGTCAGGTCCGCTTTTTTTGTAATATCGGATCCTTCTAGGGGGGGTAATGTAGCGCGCTATATCCTGAATATTACAGTGTAAAATCTGGCAAAGGTCATTGATGGTAGTGGTGTTTATGGGTTTGTTTTTGCGAAGCTTATCAAGGGTGGCGCTGGAAATATGATGATCGTTGATAAGCGTGTAAGTGGTTTCGTTCGATGCCTTCAAGGTTTCCCAAAACGGAGTGTAATCAATCAAGTTAAATCCTCTTTTCTATATCGTTTTCCCTTTTTATTCATTTTCAACAAATTCCCTGGCTGCATACAGTTTTGGCCCATTTTGGACTAAACGTATTTTTTATTTTATAGTTATGTACTTCATCATGGTCAGAAAAACAATGATAACAAAGCATAGTCATTTTAATGATTATATGAAAAATAGCCTGGGGGGGTTATAATGGCTTCGTGAGGGTAGAAAAACGCATATTCAGGGAGAGATCAGTATGACGGAAGGAAACACAGACAAGCCTACGCGCCGTAAAAAAGAACAGACAAATGCGGTCCTG